>JADJDU010000012.1 GCA_016702505.1 Microthrixaceae bacterium | reverse complement strand
GGTGAGTCCATCGGGGAGTCCTCGGACTCGTCGGACAAGGCCGTGGCGCAGGCCATGTCGGTAGCCCTCCGCACCTTCCTCCTGCAAGGGCTCACCATGCCCACCGACGACCCCGACCCCGACCACTCGTGGACCGACCGCGAAGCCAACGACCCGATCGAGCAGGGATGGGACTCGGCCGAGCAGCGGGAGGCCGAGTTCGCTGCACTCGCCGCCCGCGCCAAGGCCCTCTCCGACGACAACCCGGCCAAGGACTCCCTGCGGTCGTGGCTCAAGTCCAACGGCATCAACCCCAAGACCCTCACCAGCGACCAGGCCAACTCCTGGCTGGCCTCCCTGGAGGAAGCCGAGGAAGTCGGAGCGCCAGACGGGGGCGACGGGTGGAAGAACGCCGCCGAGCGCACCCGCACCATGAAGTCCCTCATGGAGCGCATCGCCGCCCTGCCGGCCTTCGAGTCCGAGCAGGTGAACGCCGAGATGGCCCGCATCGGGATCACCGGCGAGACCAAGCCCACCAAGGCCCAAGCCACCGAACTCCTCGCCGCCATCGCTGAGGCCGAGGAACTCGCGGCAGGTGGATCGTGAAGGTCTACGAGAAGAAGTCCTACGTCCTCGCTGACACGGTGAATGGTGGGTACTGGCACGCCACCCCGCAGCGGACCTACGTGTCGCAGTACGAGTCGTTCCACGCCGACAGCCCCGATGGCCCCGAGATGGCGGCAGACAAGCCCGACTACGCGCAATGGCTCCACTGTGACGTGCGGGCCACCGAGATCCATGCCAAGCGCAAGCCGGTAGCCGTGACCTCACACTACGAGTTGAAGCCCGAGTTCGGGCCGACGGGGGCCAACCCTGCGACCCTCACGCCCGAGCAATACGCCGAGCGATGCGACGACGACGACTTCCTGTCATCGCTCTACGTCCCCGTGCGGGAGGTGCACGGTGACGGCGAGTGGGAGGTGTGGGAGGTGCCCGCGGATGACGCCGAAGGGTCCCCCTGGCCTGACGACCTCGCCGGCACCGGGCTGTCGTGGCATGCCGATAAAGGGGCGGCGCTCGGGGTAGACGCTCGGTTCCACCACCTCCTGCCCGGCGCGCTCCAGGGGGTACTCGGGGCGATCACGAAGGAACTGGACGCCATCCCCGGCTGCGATGCCTACGACCACTCCGAGTGGAAGGTCTACAAGCGGCTCCCGAACCCCACGCCGCCGAAGCCGAAGAAGGGGCCAGGGTCGAGGACCGAACCGAAGCGAACGTGGACCACCATCACGGTCCCGATCCCGAAGCCACCCCGGTCCATCGCGGCCGAGAACTTGGCGGATGCGATCCAGAACTACCGGGCGAAGCGCGACGCCGCCATCGCCCAGTTCAATGCGGTCCACCGCTGCGACGCCTGCGGCGGTAAGGGGTGGGCCTCGTGATCCACCTCGCCGCCGACACCTGGCCCACCAACGCCGACCTCATCGCTGAGGTGGTGAGGCTGCACTGTCCCGACGCGCATTACGTAATCGACCTCACCCACAACACCGGCAAGTGGTGGAAGGTGTGGAAGCCCGAGCACCTCACGGCGAACGACCTCGATGAGCGGTACGGAGACTTCCACCTCGACTACAGACTCACCCGGGACTGGGTTTCGTTCGCCAACCTCTGGTCGCTGGTGGCCTTCGATCCGCCATACACCTCCACGGGCGGGCGTAAGACCTCCACCACCAAGTCCATGAACGCCAACTACGGCATGACCACCTCGGCCAAGACACCCGCTGAGAACCAGGGGTGGATCAACGCTGGCCTCTCCACGGCCGTCACGATCTGCGCCCCAAGGGGAGTGGTACTGGTCAAGGTGATGGACTACGTTTCCTCAGGCAAGCTCTGGCTGGGGACCTACCGAACCATCGACCACGCCTTGACACTTCCCGTCGAGGTGGAGGCCATCTACACCCACGTCGGCAAGCCCGGCCCTCAACCTCAAGTGAACCTCGACGGTTCACCGCGCCGTCAGGTGCACCCCCGCAGTAATGCATCAACCCTGCTCGTACTCCGCAAGCAGGCCAACCAGAAGGAGACTGCCCATGTCTGATACCACCGTCACCGTCGTCGGGAACACAACGAGAGATGTGGAGATCAAGTTCACCAACTCCGGCCAGGCCGTCGGGGACTTCGGCATCGCCGTCAACAAGCGCGTCAAGGGGGCCAACGGCGAGTGGGAGGACGGCGAGCCCGAGTTCTACGACGTGACCCTGTGGGGTTCCCACGCCGAGAACTTCGCAGAGTCCTGCCCTCGTGGAACCCGAGTCATGGTCATCGGTCGGCTCCAGTTCGACACCTGGGAGAAGGACGGTGAGAAGCGGTCCAAGGTGAAGATCGTGGCCGATCACGTCGGTCCAGACCTGCGCTGGGCGACCGCCTCGGTGGCGAAGGTCCAGAAGGGTGAGGGTGGGGCCAAGCCCGCCCCCCGTCGCACCACGGCCCCCGTCCACGACGACGAAGCTCCGTTCTGATGCTGTCTCTCGCAACGTCGCTCGTCACCATCCTCGGGATGTGGCTCGTCGCCAGGAAGCGGTGGGAGGGGTGGGCTGTTGGCCTCGCCAACCAAGCCCTCTGGTTCGCGCTCATCGTCCAGACGCGATCGTGGGGGCTGCTTGTCCTCATGGCTGCGCTCGTCTGGATCTACAGCCGGGCGCTCATCGACTGGCGGCGCAACGGGGTCTGACCCCCGAAGGATTGCCCGGCCCCGGGTCCCCCCCCTACAAGGAGACCCGGGGCCACTCCACCAGGGGGCCGCGGGGGGAAGGAGGCCAAACCCCCGCTCCGCTCCTGGTGGCGCTGCGACCACGAACACTACACCAAGGAGAACGCCATGACCACCATCACCATCAACGGGGGCAGGGTCACGCTAGGCGAGGCCATCGAAATCCTGCGGGAACTGCGCGAGAACTACGAGCGCAATACCGACCACGGATGCGGGCTCGTCATGCCAGAACCGAACCTCGTGGACGCCGCCCTCGACCTCGCCATCGCCGTGCTGGCCGAGCGGGCCGAGGTCTCACCAGCCCGACGCACCGACCCCGCCACCAGCCACCGCGCCGCCCCCGAGGAGATCAAGGCCGGGTCCGCCAGGGAGAAGATCCTCCTCGCCGCCGAGAACTCCGCATCCCCGCTCACCGCCCGGGAACTGTCCTACGAGGCGGGGCTCGGCCACCAGCGGTCCCCCTGGAAGCGGGTAAGCGAACTCGTCAAGGCCGGCTTCCTCAAGGCCGTCGGCGTCGGCATCGACACCGAGTCGGGCGCCCAGGCCACCACTTACGCCATCACAGCCAAGGGGAGCGCGGCCTGCGCTGGACTTCGCGCCCGCATGGGCGCATCGTAGGGGTCCCCACCAAGGTTTGGTAGCCCCCCGCGCCGGCTCGACTCGGCCGGGGGCATGATCGAGAAAGGCACGGTCTCCCGATGACTGAGCAGTCTACCTACAATCGCCCCTCGCGCTACGCGATGATCCCCGAGTGGGTGATCTACCACCCCGATCTGACTGGTTCGGATGTGAGGGTCTACGCCGTCATGGCCCGCATGGCGGACGCCGAGGGGCGCTGCTACCCCAAGGCCGACACGGTGGCTTCACGCCTCAACGTGAGCGACGACACGGTGCGTCGATCCATCGCCCGCCTGGAGGCCGCTGGGGCGCTCAGGGTGGAGCCGAAGATGGGTGCGGGCGGGTACCGATCCAACGACTTTCTGATCGCTGGGGACACCCCCCTCACCAACAAGATTACCCCCGAGCGGGCCAAGCAGAAGGCCGACGCCGAGGCCAACGGCCGCAAATCTGCGGCAGCGGGGGGGTGCCGCAATTCTGCGGCGACTGCTGCCGCAACCGTGCGGCGACAGGTGCCGCAAATCTGCGGCGACAAGGAAGGAGAACCATCCTTGAACGAGAACCAGTTGAACGAGAACCAGATCTTTCCCTCAACCGTTCCGGTCGAGGACCCGTTCGACCGCTTCTGGCAGCACTACCCACGCAAGGTCTCGAAGATCGCCGCACGGCGGAAGTGGGACGCGGCCATCAAGAGCGGGGTGGATGCCGAGGACATCATCTCCGCCGCAGAAGCCTTCGCTGCGTTCGTCAAGGCCGATCAGACCGAACCTCGGTTCATCAAGCACCCGGACGTGTGGCTCAACAAGGGATGCTGGGAGGATGAGTTGGAGCCAGCCAGCGAGCGAACCGCCCGCCGATCCCGCACCCTGGCGGACAAGTCGGCGCAGTACGAGCGAGTCCTGAACCGCCTCGGGGCAGCCTCGTGAACGGAGCCGACGTACTCCGGGTGCAGGCCGTGTGCGACGAGCTGTGGCCCCACTCGGAGAGGCATGTGGACGACGACCGCCTCGCCTTGCGGGTGAAGCTCTGGCAGGAGATCCTCGCCGGCATCACCGTCCCCGAGGCCGAGGCTGCCGTCGCGTCCCTCGCGGCCGAGGGCGAGAAGTTCGCTCCGGTGGTCGGGGTGATCCGCAAGCGGGCGCTCGCGCTGCGTCAGCAGGTCACCGGGAGCGGCGGGGTGCCGTCGGGTGCGGACGCGTGGGCCGAGGTGCTCCAGTTGATCCAGCGCCGCGGCCACATCCGCCCGCCCGAGGCCGAGCATTGCTCGCACCCGGCGATCTTCAAGGCGGTGGAGACCTTCGGGTGGATGAACCTGTGCCTCTCGGAGAACCAGATGGCCGACCGGGCGCACTTCATCCGGTTCTACGAGGAGATCGCCTCAGGCCACCGCGACCACATGGCTACGCCGACCGAGGCGCTGCGCGCTCTGGAGGCACCCGCTCAGGGGATGCTTGACTCCGGCCTGTCTGGCGGCGAAGATGAAGGCCCCTACCCCTACCAAGGAGAACTCTGATGCCGATCCCTTACATCTTGGCCTTCGTGGCCATCGCCTTCATCATCCTCAAGACCAAGCTATGGGTGTACGAGGATAACGCTTCCCGATGGAAGTCGTCCGAGTTCTTCGCCTCGTCACGCGCTGAGGTCAACCCAGTCAAGGCCCCACGATTCGGGTGGGTCGCTGGCTTCTGGGAGGGGGCTGGCCGAAACATCGCCGATCAGCCCATGAGTCGGAGTGCCGCCGTCTGGCGTCCGACCCGAGTATGGGCGGCGGCTGCGGCCCAGAAGCGGGTGGGATCGTGACCTTTCAACCGATCGCACAGCCGCGCCGGACCAACGTCGCCATCGACACCCAGCTCAAGTCGGTCTGGTCGGCCCTGCCGCTGGACGCCGAGATGGCCCGCTCGGCCTTGAGGAATATCGAACGGATATTCCACATCCTCCAAGAAGAACGGGATATCGTGCTGCGCGACGCGAACCGATGGATCGAGGCCCATAACGAGGCCGTCTCCGCCTACAACGGCATGGTTGGAGACATGGGGGATATCCGACGCATCCTCGACGGCGAGGACATCCACGAGAACTGCGGGTACTGACGTGAGCGCCTTGCAGTTCGGTGACCGGGTATCCTTCACCCACCACTACCGCCGCTTCCTCGGGAAGCGTCAGGTCTGGCCTCGTGGCGACCGCAGCCGATACGTGGACCCCATCGGGTACTCGGTGGAGTTGCGTGAGCGGCATCCAGACTCCACGCTTCCAGAGGAAGGGCCGCGCCATCCACGCCTCGGGCTCCACCCCGTCTCCATGACCCCGGTCACTTGGGAGCGCGTGCCCGTCTCCCTCCGCATCGGGGAGACCGTTCGCATGGACGGGGTGTTCGGCGGAACGGTCCTCAAGGCCGAGGGGTGGGTCGGCAACGTATGGGGCGAGGACTTCGGCCACTCGTGGAAGCACCACGCCTACGTCCCGCTTGCCGAGGTGATGGTCCGCTCCGTCGGCAAGCCACTCATGTACGTGGTCCACTTGGACGACTTGGCGGCGTGCCGGTGACGCCACTAGAACTGACCGAGGTCATGGACCGCCTGACCGGCGAGTTCGAGGTCGCCATGTCCGATGACGAGCAGACTATCTGGCGCGACTCCATCGCCACGTTCGACCGTGCCCAGTGCATCCGGGCCATCGAGAACTGCCTGGACCGCTACGACGCCCTCCCGTCCATCACCACCTTCCGAATGGAGTGCATCAAGGTCGGCCAGAAGGCCAACCCGAAGTCCTCCTGCACCTGCCGCGACGGGTGGGAGGAGATCACCGAGGACAACTACGTGGTGGCCTGCCGGCAATGCACCGCTGGCGACATGCGGGCTGCCTGCACCGAGGCGTACCGGGCGTACCGGGCGGAGTGGCGGCGCAAGCACCGTTCGCCGGAGTTCCTCAAGGAGAAGGTGGCAACGCCCGAGGCTGCCCACTCGTGGGCAGACCAAGCTCGGGACTGGTTGGTGAACGGGATGCCCGAACCCGAGGTCACCCTGGTTGGCGGACCCCGCGACGACGAGGACGAGTGGTTCTGATGTTCCTTGTGAGCGATGAGGCCGAGGACTTCCCGAGCGGGGAGTGCGGCCACCTCATCGGCCACCTGGCCATCCCGAACAAGGATGGGGTGCTGACCTACCTCCCGATCCGGTGCAACATGAGTGAGGGCCACCTCGCCCCCTGGTCGCCGCACAGGTTCCGTGATCCGATGAGTGGGATGCAGGTCAACAAGACGATGTTCCCGGCGACGACCATCGTGGACGAGCGCGGCTGCGTGGTGGAAGCGTGACCCTGGAGCGCAAGACCCCCTTGAAGCGGACCCCGTTCGTTCGCAAGACCCCGTTCAACTCGGGTCGTGCGATCCGCCCGAAGTCCCGCAAGAGACTGGCAGAGGGGCGGGAGTACGCCAAGCTCCGAGCGAAGCTGGTCCTTCACCCGTCGGCCCGCTGCGTCGTCTGCTGGGAGCAGAAGGGGGTGGACCACCGGCCCACCGACCTGCACCACCGGCGCGAGATGTCGATGGGTGGGGCGTACACGAACCCGGCCAACGTGGTGCCGGTCTGCCGCGAGGCGCACGACCACATCCACGCCAACGCCGAGAAGGACGGGTGGTCCCGCTTCATGGGCTACCTCGTGTTCGAGGGCGACCCCGAGTGGTCGGAGCTTGGCGCCCGAGCGTGGAGGAACCGATGATGGCCGTCGTGGTCCTGTTGATCTTCGTCCAGTTGGTGGCGGTCGGGCTAACGCTGACCGCCTACGTGAACAGCCCCGCCGCCAGGGACCGTAAGGCGGTCGAGGCCGGCACCCGCATGGCCCGGCTGCTCGACCAGGCAGTAGGAGATCCCATCACCCCACCACCGAGCGGTGGATGGAGCAAGCAAGACGAGCCGCGGACGAGTGGTTCGACAACCAAGGAGGAAGCGCATGAAGCAGAAGTTCAAGGGCCAACGGGGGTCCACGGGCCCCTTCTACCTGTTCGAGGTGCTGATCGTGATCGCCGTGATGCTCGGCCTCGGCTACACCGCCTACTGGTTCGGGTCCCGTGGCGACTCGGCTGCCAACGAGGTGTGCGTGGTCTACTCGGGTGGCACGTTCGAGGACAAGCGGTTCGTGAAGATCATGGACCCCGGCCAGACCAAGGAGAACATCGGCTGGGGGAGTGAGCAGTATTGCTACCGCAACGACCAGCGCAGCTACATCGCCGCCGCCAAGGAGGGCGCCGACACGAAGCCCGTCGAGGTCGTCGGCGGAGGGTCCGGCGACTCAGGTTCCAATGTGCGCTTGGTGGTGGACTACCAGCTCTACTTCAAGCTCAACCTGGAACCGAAGATGCTCCGCAAGTTCCACGAGAACATCGGCGTCAAGACACAGGGCTGGACCGAGGACGGCTGGAACGCGATGTTGCGCGACTACTTCGAGCCGCAGATCGAGCGTTCCCTCGAAGCGGCAGCCCTCCAGTACGGATGGGACAAGCTCTACTCCGACGAGGCCACCCGACGAGCCTTCCAGGCCGACACCGTGCAGCGGCTCAAGGGGGCCATCAAGGAGGTCGTCGGTGACGACTACTTCTGCGGACCCGACTATGTGGCAGGCGGCGAGTGCGGAGACTTCACCTTCACGGTCGGCAAGCCGCAGTTGGCGAACCAGGACCTCATCGCCGCCATCGAGTCCGAGGAGACCGCCAAGCGTCAGACCCAGGCCCAGTCCGAGAAGAACGCGACCGCCCAGTCCAAGTTGGAGATCGACCGGGAGCTGATCGAGATGTACGGCCCGCAGGGTGCGCTCATCGCTAAGGCCATCGAGTCGGGCAAGGTCACCTTCTACGTCCTCCCCGACGGGTCCACCGTCCCGGTGCCCGCCCCGGCCCCGAAGGAGTAGAGGTTGTCTCCGGTCACCCATCTGTCCCCGTCAGGCCTCGCCACTTGGCGGCAATGCCCCCTCAAGTGGTGGCATAAGTACGTCGATGGGTGGCCGGAGTACCCGCCGTCCGAGGAGATGCTGCGGGGGACGATCGTTCACGCCGCGGTGGAGGCCCTGTTCCCCGTCGGTCCTGTCCGTCCGCCGACCGTGGCCGACATGGACTACCACTTGTCCGTCGCCTACGACAAGGCCGACAAGACCCCGATCACATCCGACCCCTCCGAGTTCTACGAGACCTGCCGGGCTTCCCTCCACTCGGCCGTGGAGCGCCTCTCCAGGCTCGATGAGGTGCTGCTGGTGGAGGAAGAGCTTCGGGCATGGGACGGCTGGGGCTTGGAGTTCTACGGGTTCGTGGACATGGTGGCCCGCAAGGGTCGCCTCGTGTTCGTGATCGACCTCAAGACGGGCTCGCCTCCGAAGCCCCACACCCCGTGGTACGAGGACCAGATCATGGAGAAGCTGATCCAGCCGGCCCTCTACTTCGCGGTGCTGGCCGAGCAGGGCTGGGATGTCCACGCCTACGGCCTGCTGTTCGCTCCGCACGATGCCCCGTCGCAGTTGCTCCTAGGCCCCCCGAACCCCCACGGCGAGTCCGAGGTGGCCGCTGCCTCGTGGGGCGACGCCGTGAGTGCGATCCTGCACCAGCGCCGCTCTGAGGTGGTGCCCGAGGCGCAGCCCAGCGCGCTGTGCGGGTGGTGTCCCTACGTGGACCGCTGCCCATCGGGCGAGGCGACGGTGCGCGAGCGGTGGCGGTTGAACAAGAGCGTCGGGCCAGCACGGGAACTGCTGGGGTTGTCGTGATCCGCGTCAACATCGCCAAGCCCTGGTGCGACGCGCTGCGCCGGGATGGCACGTTGCCGGTGGAGTGGCTCGCCGTCCTGTCCAGGCCGGTCGCCGTGTCGGCCGTCGGGACCACGGCCATGAACACCCTCGAAGCCAGCCCGGAGATGTGGGACGCCCTCCTAGCGTGGGGCTACCGTCACAGCACCGTCCCGCTCGGCGCCTCCAAGGAGGGCGAGGTGTTCGCCGCCCGGGTGGGCAAGCTGGTGGCGAAGGTGGAGGACGTGCTGAACCGCATGGCGAGGCACCCCGGCTACCAGGGCAGGGCGGTGCGTGCCCATTCCGCTGTGGTGCTGCCTGCCTACCGCTGCAAGCATCCCCGTGCCCGTTGGTGGCCGACCCCCCGCATGGCCGTGCAGAACGCCGAGGGTGACTCGCTGGAGTTGGAGTTGGGGTGGTTGGTGCCGGAGCAGAAGATGGTCCGCGGTTCATTGGTGACGAAGTGGGTGTTTGACTCCAACCACCCGTCGCATTACAGTGAGGCCACCCCTACGAAGGAGAAGAACCGATGAGCGAGACCGTGATCCATGTTGGAGGCGACGACATGGCGTCGATGCTGGAAGGGCATTGGCGGCAGGGCTCCTACAGCGACGGACTGTCGATGTGTCTGCACGGTGCGATCCGCAGGTGCTGCCCGGTGCCGGGCGACGCCCACCTGATCGAACGGGTCGAGGCCCGTCTGGGCCGCTGGTCCACGGGCTGGAACGACGACGACGACCGCACGGAGGCGGAGGTGGTGGCGTTGGCCCGGCAGGGCTGGGACATCACCGACGCTGACTTGGAGGCGACGTTCGGGCCGCAGTGGCGTGCGGTCGTCTCGTTGGTGCGGCGTGCTGCGGTCCTCACCGCCGACGAGGCAGAGCGGCTGCGAGATGCCATGGATGCGGCCGGGGATGCGGCCCGGGATGCGGCCAGGGATACGGCCCGGGCTGCGGTCTGGGCTGCGGCCAGGGGTGCGGCCTGGGATGCGGCCTGGGCTGCGGCCTGGGCTGCGGCCTGGGATGCGGCCTGGGCTGCGGCCGGGGCTGCGGCCAGGGATGCGGCCTGGGATGCGGCCTGGGATGCGGCCTGGGATGCGGCCTGGGATGCGGCCAGGGATGCGGCCTGGGATGCGGCCTGGGATGCGGCCAGGGCGGTCGTGACGTGGGACCTCGCCACCGACGACGGCCCCTACACGCCCACCATGCGAGACCGGCTGATCGGCCAGTGGGTCGAGGTGTGCGGACTGCCCGAGGGGCTGATCGGACGAGAGGACGAACGATGAGCGAGGAACGTGATGGGTGGCGTGAGTGCGCCGATCCGGTGGAGCTGGCCGCAGCGGTCGCAGCCGGAGTCGAGGTGCAGCGGAACTGGGGCTACGACTGGCAACCGGGCACCAATAACGAGACGGCCGAGCAGTTCGCCGGGTGCACGAAGGCCAACTGCCGCTACCGCGTCCCCGCGTCGTGGTCGTGGTCCCCGGAGCCTCCCGCCCCGGATGACCTGGTGTCCCGTGCCCGTCGGCACGCGGAGACGCACCCGGAGTCCCGGGAACTGATCGAGGAGCTGCTGGAGGAGCTGCTGGAGGCGGTCGTCCGGTGGGCGTGCTTCGCCGCCCCGCCCCCCGTCCCGTCGTGGCCGGATGGCGTCCTGCGAGACGCCGCCAACCGGCTGCGCTGGATAGCCAACTCCGGCTACATCGAGGACCCGGGAATCAAGCGAATCATCCGCAGTTGGGCCGACGAACTGGACGCCACCCCCGTCCCGCCGTGGCCGGGTGCGGTGCTGTCCGGACTGGTCGATGAGGACGGGGTGCCGACGTGGCTCGCCCAGGCCGGGCAGGTGCGGGGCGAGCAGGTGCGGCGCCGCTCGGATCTCGTGTGGGTGAACAACGACCAGATGGTCGCCTTCTCCGACACCGTGTGGGTGGAGGTGCGTGATCCCCGGGCCGTGCCCGAACCGGAGACGGAGCGGGTGCCGTGGTGGGAAGCGAGGACCGCCTCGGCCTGGCTGGCGACCCGTTCGTGGAGGTCGGCTCCGACGATGAGGGGCCGTGGGTGCGGGTGGTCGAGGGTGGCACGAAGCTGCACTCACCCGTCGACCCCGATGGCACCGTCGAGGTGCTGCGACAGGACGGCGACCGATGACCGACCTGATCCTCGGCCCGGTGATCGCCGCGGTAGATGCCGTTGGGCGTGGGGCGTGGGATTGGTGGATCGTGGCCGGGCTGGTGGTGGCGGTGCTGGTGGCCCAGGTCGTGGAGGAGACAGCGATGAGCGATGAACGTCCGGGGTGGCATCGTCACCCGAATGGGGGCGGATGGGTGGAGGACACGGCGTCAGTCGATGAGACGGCTTACGTCGGACCCGACGCTCGGGTGTTCGAGACCGCTCGGGTGTCCGGGTCCGCTTGGGTGTACGGGACCGCTCGGGTGTGCGGGGCTGCTGAGGTGTCCGGGACCGCTCGGGTGTCCGGGACCGCTGAGGTGTCCGGGGCCGCTGAGGTGTCCGGGAACGCTGAGGTGTTCGGGGCCGCTCGGGTGTCCGAGACCGCTCGGGTGTCCGGGGACGCTGAGGTGTACGGGAACGCTCGGGTGTCCGGGACCGCTGAGGTGTCCGGGGACGCTGAGGTGTCCGGGAACGCTGAGGTGTTCGGGGCCGCTCAGGTGTCCGCTCCCCGCCATGTCCTGACCGTCGGCCCGATCGGGTCCGAGGACCAGACCCTGACCCTGTTCCGCGCTGAGACGGGGTACTGGGTGAGTGTCGGGTGCTGGCGCCCGGACGGGGCAACCCTCGATGACCTGACCGCTGAGGTGCAGCGTCGAGCACCGGACCATGCGGATGAGTACGAGGCCGCGATGGCGTTGTGTCGTGTGCGGATCGAAGAGTGGGAGGTGCAGCGGTGAGCACCAATCAGACATGCAGCAGCAACAACAACAAACAACAAGGAGAAGGCAAGTGAGCAACGTAACGATTGATGGTGTCGAGTACGCACCGGTGCGCCCTGTGGGTGGTGAGGTGCGGATCGTGATCGGCCAGCGTGGATGGGTATGGGTCGGGTACTACCGGCACGAGAACGACGTGGTCACTCTGACTGGTGCCCGCAACATCCGCCAGTGGGGCACGTCCGTCGGGTTGGGTGAGCTTGTGGCTGGGCCGTTGGGTGGGACTGTCCTCGACCCTGCTGGGGTTGTGGAGATCCATGAGTTGGCCGTGGTGGCGACGATCCACGCTGATGCTGAGGCGTGGGCGGAGCATCTCGGATGACGGGGCGGGGTGTGCTGTCCGTCGTGGAGGACGCCGGTCCTCGCGGCTACGGCTACGGCAACGGCTACGGCTACGGCGACGGCGACGGCGACGGCAACGGCAACGGCTACGGCTACGGCTACGGCTACGGCTACGGCAACGGCTACGGCTACGGCTACGGCAACGGCAACGGCTACGGCGACGGCAACGGCAACGGCGACGGCGACGGCTACGGCTACGGCTACGGCAACGGCAACGGCAACGGCGGCCGAGCATGACCACCCATGAGTGCCCGAAGTGTGGTCCGGTCCCTGACGTGGAGCTGTACGGCATCGAGTACCCCGAGGTCTACGACGGGGTGCTGTTCTGGGCGCACGGCAAGTGCGGTACGGCGTGGCCCCGCAATGCGGACTGGGAAGCGTCGGTGGCTGCTGCCAGGGCGCACAACGAGAGGGGTGAGGGGTGAGTAGGTCGAGTGTTGTTCCGTGGTGGGGGCGTCTGCTGCCCTACGTATGCATCGGTGTCGCTGCCACGTGCTTCTCGTGGGCGCTCGACATCGAGGGGTGGCGGTTGACCGCGGTCCTCGCCGGGTGCGGCCTGCTCCAGCTCGGTCACGACATCGTGGCCGTCAACGAGAGGGCCGACCGATGAAGCGCTCGACAAAGCGCCGCATCTCCACGGTGGTCGGCGTCACCCTCGGGGCCGTGACCCTCACCGGCCCACTGGCGGGGTCGATCCTCGCCGACTGGCAGTGCCGCCGGGGCCTCTGCGGCCACGGTTGGCACCTGCCGAAGGTCGAGGGGAACGCCGAGGTGCACATGTCGCCGGACGAGGCCCGTGCCTTGGCTGCCGCCCTGGTCCACTACGCCAACGAGACCACGCCGTGACCCGCCAGGTGGTGTGTCTTGCCGTGCTCGCGGTTCAGGCGTTGGCGAAGTAGGGGTTCGCTGAGGTCAGGTAGTCCACCACGTTCTCGGTGGACATCTCACCATCCCACTCGATCGAGGCAGGCTGGAGCTGTGTGAGTTCATCGAAGGCACCTGAGGCCGCGTCACAGTTGTGGACCAAGATCCCGTTGGCGAAGAACGTCCCGTCACTTGTCCGCAAGTTGAACACGGGTGCCGAACCCCTGTCGGCGTGCGTGTTCTCGATGCCACTCACGACCCTCATCCGAGCGGTGCCATGCGGCAGCGAGATGGCGGATGGATTCGAGGTGAGCACGCTGGGCGTCCGAACACTTGCCCTGGAGGTGGTGGGAGGCATGTTCTCCTCCATCCATGAGGGCAAGGTTGTCGATGTCGTTGTTGAGTGGGTTCTCGTCAACGTGGTGGACAACGGCTCCGTCCGGGATGGGGCCGTTGTGGAACTTCCAGACCTCGCGGTGGAGTGACTCAACACCCCGAGCGATGTCCTGTCCCCCGGGGGAGTAGTAGCGCCGGTGGTTGGGTTTGTCTGCGTCCGGGTACCTGCGGAAGCGGACGCCGTTGAATACGACTTCATCGACACGCACCGACCCGTGCTCTGTCCCTCGGTACTCGGTATCTCCATACCTGCGCCAGAGGGCGTAGTGCCTGTTGCACAAGTCGCGCACGATCTTCCCGCCACCGCCGCACACTCGGCACGTCTTGTCGAGTCGGGGGGCTTCGACGGCGAGAGGGTCGCCGCGTCCCCACCATGACCTGTAGTGGCGACGGCACCATCCCCTCGCCGTGACCGGGGAACCGCATCCCTCGATTGAACAGCACGCCATTGCAGCATCGTATCATCTTGACGCAGGTCGGAAAGGCCCACCCAGCCGCGTCCGGTCCAAACGGGATGAGTCGGCGTTCCGGTGAGCGGACCCATCTGGACAGTGGGGGCAGACGGTGAAGTCATCCCCGCCCACTCCACATCCACCCAACCAGTTGCCCCGAGCACGCTGTCCCCCACGCGCACGGCATCGAGCCGCTTCGGCCCGGCCGCGGTTTGCACGAGCGTGTCACCCACTAAGCACTGGTCATCGTGCCGGCCGCGGGGGAACGTGCGATGTTCCTCGATGAAGTCCTTCTCCCATCCGATGGAGTTGACGAGGTAGATGTTCCCGTCCTGCTGCTGGGCGGCGTATGGCATGGCCCGCTGCTCCTTGGTGCCTTCCGGCTTGGCCCCGATGAGGTTGTAGCCGACGAGCATCCTGCGGTAGTCAGCGATGACGGCCTTGCCCGCACCGGCTCGCTCCTGCTCGATGCGGATGGTTACCCCCTTGCCGTCCGCCCTGGCAGTAGCCAAGACCTGCTTCTTCACCTCGTTGCCGTCCATGCGGAACCGCTGCACGTCGAGCACGAAGAAGCGGTCCTCGGTGTCGCGTCCCATGAGCACGCCCACGGTCCAGTCGCCACCGCCCTTGGTTGCGGCGAGGTCCCAGCACCGGACTTTGGTGAGCCCTTCGGGTGCGGATGGTCGGCGCATCCAGTTGTCCACCTTGAACATCCCGCCCTCGCGAGGGGAGGGGTTCTGCTGGAACCGGGACTCCCACACCATCGGGTCTACGGACGCCTTGATCTGGAGTAGGTCGTCCACCGGCCAGACCTCGGGCCACAGTGCCTCCCCGTCCTTGCGGCCGAGCATGTCGGTCCAGGCGCCGGGGTCCTCGTCCTTCGGACACTCCGCTATGGCGGGGAGGTGGATGGTCTCCCAGCGATCACCGTCGGGGTTCTCGCGCATCTGCTCCTCGATGCGCCCGGCTGGGTCGTCCACGCGCCAGCGCGACATCACCATCACGACGGTGGAACCGGGCATCATGCGGGGGCGGAGGCCCTCTTGGTACCACTCCCATGCCTTCCGCATCTCGGCAGGGGAGTCGGCTGCCTGCTGGTCCAAGAGGTCGTCCAGCACGGCGAGGTCGATGCCCTGGCCCTCGATGGCAGCCCCGCGACCGAGGGCGATGACGCCACCCTTGCGACCGTCGATGTTCCACAGCGTCTTGGACGACGAGGACTCGGACACCCGCAACCCGAACAGGTCTGGACCGACGACCTTGAACAGATCACGGGTGGCCTCACCCCATTGCTTGGCGAAGTCGCCGGAATGAGTGATGATCGCCACCCGCTTGTCGGGGTACATGCCGAGGAACCAGACCACGAGGTAGAGGGTGGTCAGCATCGACTTGCCGTGGCGGACGCTGACCTCCAGGTTCACGAACCGGCGCTTGGGGTCGGTGACGGCCTCAGTGAGCACCTTGTTGATGAACAGGTGGTGGTGGTAGGGCTTCCACTTCGCGATGGAGTCATCGGGGAGATCCCGGGTCGCATAGACGGCGAGGTGGGCGGGGGTGGCCTTCTTGCGCCACTCGTCCAGGGTGGCCTCGAAGGCTTCGTTGTCAGCCATCCTCGGTGGCCGTCACTTCGATCATCGGCAGGTCGTTCACGACGGAGAGCATCTTGTCGCGGTAGTCGGGGTCACCGAGGAGTTCGCGGAGCTGGTCGGTGGTGGCGACGGCGACCTGAATGGGTCCTCCACCGGGGCCGACATGTTGGTTGACGACGAGCTTCTTCTGCCCGAAGTCCTGGGCCTGACGGGACTCCAGCCAGCGGAACATGCCCGGGACGTTCTCCTCGCGGATCAGCACTTCGCGGAGGGTGAGCTGGATCTCCCCGTCGCCGTAGTTGATGGCGTCGGTGACCTCCTGGGCGAAGGTCGGATCTTCCTTCATGTGGCGCTTGACGGTGGCGACGGAGAAGCCGGCCTTCTCCGCGGCGATGGTGAGGTTGCCACCGAGGCGAACCTGCTGGATCACTCGGAGGCGTGCTTCGGAGTCGAAGGCGCGTGGCATACAACAAGCCTAGACGCGAAGAACCCCACCGGAGGATGGGGCCGGTGGGGTTCTTCTGTCCCGAGGGGGCGGGAACTAGGCGTTGGTCAGCCTACGCTGCACCGTGCCAGGAGTCAACGAGGTCGCGGCCAGAGCGGGCGAGGGAGCGCAGGAGGTCGGCCTTGGTCTGGAGGGACCGGACGAGTGACTTCTGCACGTCGTAGGCGACCTCGGTGGTGTCGCGCTCCCACATCTCGCCTGATGTCTGCTGGACGACCCACGCCTCGCGGAGCTTGTCGGTCTTGAGGTCGGGGTTGGCCTTGGCCTCCATCCACGCCTTGGCCTGAGCGACCCGGTAGGTGTGGTTGGCCTTGGCGGCGGAGGAACCGAAGGAAGCGAGGCCGTCGATGGCGGACTCCAGTGCCTCGATGCAGTCACGCATCTCGACTTCGACTTCCAGCGGGGAGAAGGGGGTGGTCGCCATGATGCGCTCCTTGGGGTAGGGGTTGATGGAGCTAGTGTATTACGAGTAGGGCTTGGTTGCAAGCCACTGGCCCACGAAGTAGGCGGCGACTCCACCCCACCAGACCGCACCCCACGACAGGGCGGGCAGCCCGTTGAAGGCGACGAGACCAGCGGCGATCCACGCACTCAGGCACCACGGGCAGCCGAGGACGTAGAACCACAGGCCGCGCTCGGTGAGCCAGGAGCGGGGACGGTCCAAGATCACCGAGTCCACCACGAGGTAGGTGATCTGAGCGGTGAGGAACACGCAGAGGATCAGCGTCGTGAGCATGGGATACAGCCCCCTTTGACGGCGACGCCAGAGACCACGACCGGGTTGCCCTCGGCGTCTGTGCCGGACCACCGGATGGCGGTGCCGTTGCGCTGCATCACACCCTCGTAGGTGAGGGTGTAGACGACGCCCCAGGTGCGGTTCGGGTTCTTCGTCTTGACCTTGATGACCTTGGCGTGGGTGTCCTCGTGGATGATGGTGGCCGAGAACGCGAGGGCGTGGTCGGAGAGGTCTGTGTCGGGAGTCCCCAGGTACACGTCGTAGCCGGTGTGGGACCTACCCATCGGAGGCTTCCTCCGACCCTCGTGGGTCGTCCACCCAGTCGCCGTAGCGGAGTGGTTCAGCGGAGAGAGCGTCCTTGAGGTTGTCGAGGCGGGTTGCATAGCCAACGCGGACGAGCGTCTCTGCGTAGCCACGCCGCACGTTCTTCACCTCGCCGGGCTTCATGCCGCCGACGTTTACCCTTGCCTTGATACGGATGGTGTCTGGCTTTCCCATGATTCACCTTTCTCGCTACCGTCCGCTTACGGTGACCTCAAGGGACTCGGCGTGGACGCCTGGTGCCCAGGGTTGGCTTACGGAACCTGCCCCGTCACCCTTGCGGTACGCGTAGAGCGTGCGCCCGGATGGCGACGTGTGGAAGTCTATGCGGTCCTCGGCCAGCATGTTCAGCACGTCCCAGTAGGTCTGGCCGGTCTTGGTGACGACGGTGTTGTCATCGTCGGGCCAAGCCGCGCCGTTGCTATCGGCCTCGTCGGTGAAGCTGCACGTCCACTGCCCAGCGGGTGCGCCACGGGCGGACGCTTCTCGGACCAGACGGCGCAGCACGTAGCCGGTGGAACCTCTGAGGCTGTGCTCCGGGTACGGGAGACACTTCCACCCGCCCCGGCTGTTCATCGCCGGTGCGTCGAGCCCGGAGCCGTTGCCGGTTGCCAGCAGCCCGGAGCCATCCGTCGAGTGCTTCATGCACGAGAACATCACCCCGGCCGGGCCACCCTCGTTGTAGGCAGCGATCGCGACGAGATGGAAGTCCCAGTCGAAGTCCACGTCGAAGCGCACGGTCTGGCCGGGCGTGGTCACCTCGGCCACCAGCGCCCCATCAACCCAGCACTTCGCGTAATCCCAGGCGTTGAGGAAGATCGCATGGCGTCCGGGCCAAGTCCCGAACGGAACCTGAAAGTAGACCCAGCCCTGCGGTTGCGCTGTCCAGTCGGGGGTGATGTCCCACATCCACCTAGCGGTGCTGTCGGGCCAATCTGACGGTATAGGCAGCACCTCGTCGGGGGTGCCCCAGCGGGCCGGGTCGTTGCCGAACGACGGCACGATCCCCGCAACGGACTGGTCGTCGAGAAGCCCGTTCATCGGCCAACCCCACTCCCGATCGTCTTGAGGTGGTGCACCGAGGCGGATCGGCTCGAAAGCCCCGAAGTCGGGCCACACCACGGTCTCGGTCCAGTCGATCGACAGCAGGTCAACACACTCGGCGGTGACGAGCTGGCCGGACTCCTCGCCTGGGTCCACTTGGACAGTCGTGATGCTGTCCGCATAGCCGGTGAACACGGCTGACCCACCGGACGTGAAGGTGATCTCGTCACCGAGCGCCGGGCCGGGCGGGACCACGGTGAACGACCCGGAGCCTGCGTTGTTGAGGGTTGGCTGGCATGACGCGGCGACCCTGTAGGGGTGGCCGCTCACCTGTAGGTCTGACGGGGGTGACCCGACCCCAACCCAAGGTGGGGGTAGCTGCGGGTAGCCGGGTGGGGGTGCTGGTGGGGTCGGTGGGGTCCCATTGGTCCAGATCACCCGGATGCCGCCGCGCTGCGGCACGGTCGGTGACGCACCCAGGAACACGGGCCGAGAGTCACGCACCGGATCGGGCGGGGGCTGTAGCCCGCCCTGCTGGGGGTTCTGCTGGGAGAACCCGAGTTGCACGCCGTCGAACGGCCAGAACCGGAACTCCAAGCCTCCGGTCTGGTCGATGGTGGCGGTCTGGCCGACCTCATAGGGGCCTTCCAGTGCGTCCAGCCAAGACAGGGTGCCGGTCGATTCCGTGTACCAGCCGACCTGTTCGGCGTCCATGTCGGCGTCCCGTAGGTCGTCGATCACGAGGTTGCTTGCGATGACAACGCCGTCTACCCGGATCGACGCCTCCCACGCCCAATAGTCGGGGGATGGCCCGCCGTCGTGTTGCGTGAAGGCATCCAGCTGGAACCGCACCTCGGCTGTGCCAGCCGAGAGGTCGACCGTGAACGGCGACAGGATGGACGACCAGGACACCCCGTTGAACCGCTTGACCAACTGCACGGTGTCCGCAGCGAAGTCGACCAGCACCCCGTACAGGGCTTGCGAAGCGAACTCGTAATCGGCCGCCACCAGACCGATCGTGACCTTCCCGGGACTGGCCCCCTTATTGACCTCTGCCACCACACCGCGGGCATAGGGGATGCCTTCGACAAGAGCCATGCCGCCAGTGGCCACGGCGTAGGTGCCGTCCCAGCCCGTCGTGACAGGGGCACCGGAGACCGTCGACCAGGGAAGACCACGCAGCGACGTGTTGCCGATGGCGCCATCGACCCGGTCGAACGTGTCGACCTCGACCCGGTCGAGCATGGGCGGCATGACCGCTTCGCCATGAACCAGCATCCGCCCGGCCGACAGCGCCGTGTCGTACACGGCGACCGTCCCGGCGAACTGGGTCGCGTCCGGCGACGAGAAGGTGAGCGAAGCCGCGGGAGTAATCGCCCCGGTCACCGGGGTCGATGCTCTGGCGACCCCGTCGACGTAGAGGATCAGGTCACCGCCCGCGTCCCAAGTCACCCCGACCAGGTGCACGTTCGTATCGAAGGGGCTACTCCACGACACGACATCGGAGCCAGCCGTCGCTTCGTAGTCGTTCGACCCGAACGTCCCGACGGCGGTGATGGTCACGTCACCGGACGAGAGAGTCACGTCCCCCGTGACGCCGGGTTCGGATGCTCGGAACGCAAACTCAGCAGTGAACGCCGTCGTGTCCAGAGCAACCGGCAGGTCCCACGTGCTAGCTGATGTGAGAAACCCGCCCACGGTCGACGTGGCGTCGGACGCTGTAAACCCAGGTCCAGACGTAGTGGCGTCGGCCGCCAACACCGCTGCGTCGGGGATGGTGTCGTAGTCGGAAGGGACCGCCCACACAGCTTGCGGTGAGTCGGCCAGCATCTCGTCGACGAGTGTCGAAGCGGACTCAGGGAGCGCCGGTTCCGCCCCGGACATCTGGATGCCGACCCGCCATGGCGACAGGGCGTAGTCGAAGATCGCGACCTGGGCGTAGAAGCAGTTTCCATAGTTGCCGAATCTCAGCGCACCGAACGGGTCGGCTCCAAGGCTGCCGGTGGATACCGGCCCCGGCCCGATTGGATTGGGATACCAGTTTGCCCAGTAGTAGGTGAGGTTGCCGCCCGACGACACCACGTAGAGGACGATCGGGATGTTGTAGGGGGTGTACCCCCACACCGACGTGTTGTAATACCCGTATGTGCCCCAGAGGTTGGCGTTTAAACCCCCACCCTCAAGGTGTGATACGCCGTCAAAAAGAATATGTCCACCATCGTCCCGCTGGATGATCGCCCTGAACGTCCAGTCACCGGAAGGCGTGAACCCGGTATCCCATACCACAGTGCTACGGGCACCCCTGATCCCTTGGAAACCAAAGTACCAGCCGTACTGCACGTCGAGTGGTGGAATGTACGAAAAGACCGACAGCTCGTTGGCGTTGCCGGAGACGTCGATGGCGCTGTAGGAGAACGGCCAGTAGCCCCAGGGGGTGTCGTTGAGGATCGGGTCAGTCACGTCAACTGCCTAGCTGGAAAATACGCCCCGGCGAGTTTGCAAAGCTGAATGTCATGGACCCGGACCCGTCCACCACCCGACTGATCGGCGTGGTGTCGGCGTGGGTGGTGGCAATCCAGATCAGGTCGTCGGTGGCGGCCGAGCCGACGTCTCGGGCGATCACGAACGCCCGGACCACTCCGCCCGGAGTCATGCCGGTGATCGTCGGGTCCGACGCATCGGCCCACCCGTTCCCCGCCCGGGTCGGAGACGGCAGCGCCACCATGCCGAGCACGCCCGTCAGGTCGTCACGGAACTCGTGCAGCTCGGAGTAGGTGTACGTCGAGTCGAGAGCGATGGCGAAGAAGTCGTCCCCGCCGTCGATGGCGGGCTTCCACGCGATCTCACCGCCCAGGAACTTGTCTCGGGCGAGCGGGTAAACGGTTTGCATCTCAGAGCCTCCTAAGCCCAAGTCCCATGAGGGGTGACAGTAATCGTCGGCGGCGAATCCGTGGGCCACCACACCCCGCCGTTGTGAACGACAGCGGATTGACCGCCTGCTGGCAGCACCACCGGTAGCGACAACCCGAATCCGGTAACCAACTGTTCAGCGATCTTGCGTTTCTGCCCGGCGGGCAGGATCACCTCTGCCACATAGTCGAACATGTCAGCGGGTTTCGGTTTGCACCACAACTGCACCACCAGTTCTTCCGGCAGCGTGTCTGAGGCGGAGTCACCGGGCGACCCCGACGATTCCAACGACACCTCCAACCATGCCAACACGAACGCGCGCTGAGTGACCCACAGCGGGTCCAACATCACCGTGCCTGCTTCGCCGTCCAAGCTCCGGGTAACACCCATCAGCTGCCACCGCCGCCAGACGGAGGATTGCGCCAGGTGAACGTCGGGATCGTCGTATCAATCGGCACCGCCGTCTTGATCTCCGGGTACGGGCTGGCCCACTCGGACTGCACCGGGGTCCCGGCCCGGGCGATGCGCCGCTCCATCTCATCGAGCCGTTCCCTCAGGGGGTCGCCAAGTTCCGGCGTCACCACCGTGTAGCCCTCGCTGTCGATGTTGACGGAGATGGACTGGACGGTCTCCCCGGACATCTTGTCGCCCAGCCAGAATCCAGACCCAGGTTGCTGTGAACCAGTGAATACGTGCCCAGTTACGCTCGTGGTGCCGCGGGTCCCCGCATAGGCTTCCAATAGGGATTCCCCTAGGGCGATGGCCTCGTCCCGGTTTGAGATGCCCCGCACCTCGATGTAACGCTCCCGCCCGCCGGCACGTTCAGGAACGGCCACGAACCCGTCGCTCCATCGGATCAGAACCGTATCAATGTGGCCGAACATCGCTCACGACGCTATCATCCCGCGCCTCGTGCGGCGGGGTGGGTCGGGTGGCGGGAGGTATCCGTGGGAGGAGAAGAACATTCTTTGCTCACGCGTCGTCCCCCCCCAAATCCCGTGTTCGTCAGCAGCAACCGCGTAGAGGAAACAATCTCCCCTCACGCTGCACCGCATACACACTGACCGGGCCTCCATAGCCATGACCCGGCCGTCAGCGCCACGTTCGTACTCCATGAAGAACTTGTCGCTGCGGTGTCCCTCGGTGCGACAGAGCGCGTCGTCCATGAAGGACGTGTCGAGCCCGTGGGCCGAGCGGGTGATCTGGTAGGGGGCACCCATTCAGGCAAGTCTCCCTTGGGGGAGGATCAGGTCGACGGTGAAGGTGAGGACCCCCTCCACGCCAGTCTCACCCGGCTCGATCTTCGCGACCTGGACAGTGCCGGTGATGGTGGAGCCGTGGGGCATGACGAGTGATGCCGTCGTGGTCGAGTCGGTAACCGTAGCGAGTGAACCGGCTATGGTCATCCAGTTCGTGGAGAGGCCGGCCGAGCGGGAGGCGTGCGCCACCCCAGCACTGGTGCAGTCTCCTATGACCACACATTCAAGCGTTACCCCTGTTTCGTCTATGCGCTTGGGGAACGTGATCCTCCCCGACGCTCCGGGGATGAGAAGGTTCTCGCCCCGCGTGTCCGGGCTGGGCCATAGGACGTAGTTGTTGAGCGATGCCCACGCCTTGTTGTTCATCGACAGGGAGCCGATGGTCAGGGTGCCGTGGCAGGACGAGGCGATGAGTTCCTTGGATGTCCAGGTCATCGGACCACCACCGGGAGGGTGTGTCCGCCGAGGAACCGCTTGCGCCGTTGCGCTCGGACGATTTCGTTGGCGGTCATGCGGGGCTGGCGGGCTTCGTGGATCTCGAAGTGGTTGACCTGCGACTGATCCACTGATACGGGAGCGTAGTTGGTGCCCGCCGCGTTGCCGGTGATCGGGGCGCCGAAGCCAGCGGCTTCGAAGGCCCTGGCGACCTGCGGGATGCCCATGATCTGCCGCATCCGGGCCGGGTTGGTGAGAGGGAAGATGGCCTCAGGACCACGCTCGGCCAGGGTGGAGAGGACCGGGCTGGTCTCCAGGCCACCGTTCCAGTTCTCCTTCGGCTTGGCCCCAAGGCCGACGAGGAAGGACGGGAGGATGGACGCGATGGACTCCTTGAGGTTGCCCCACAGCACCTCGAAGCCGACGGGGATGGTGGCCGGCTGCTCCAGCAGGGTCTTGTCGGCAAGCACCGAGTCGAGCACCGCCTGGTAGCCAGGCCCCTCCTCGATGTAGGTCTTGATCTGCGGCCTGGCGTTCGCCATCTCCACGATGGCGGCGAAGATGGCGTTCTTGCGGGCTTCGTAGTTCGGAGCCTCCTGGATGCCGACCCGGATCGGATCGTTGTTCACATCGGCCACGAACTCGCCCCAGGCGTCGGTGAAGTCCTTCATGCTCTTGACCTGCGGCGCGGCGGCGAGTGCCGCCTGCATGGCCCCGGCGATCTCGGGAGCGTTGCGGAGATCCTCGAAGAACTTCTTCTGCTCGGGGCTGGTGGCGCCGTCGATGAGGGTCTTGAAGAACTCATCCACGGAGGCATTGAGCTTCCCCATGTCGCCGTTGGCCTCGATGGCGAAGCGACCGATGATGTCTGCCACGTCGCCAGCGGCCCCGCGCTGGTTCTCCCGCAACCGAGCCCCGGCGAGCAGGTCGGACTCACCCTCCTGCTTCCCCTGTGCAGCGGTGAGGGCGCGCTCGGAGAGGGCGATGATGGTCTGGTCCACGGAGGACTCGCGGCCGAGCACTTGATCCAGGTAGGCGCGGAAGGCTGTGGACGCCTTGTCGATCTTCTCCTTGACCCGATCCCATGCGGCCATGAACCGCTCGACGGGGGGCAGGAGGCGCTCCTGGGCCTGGCGGAACTGCTCCTGGATGTCCACGAGGATCTTGTTCTTGGCGACGGCCAGGTCGATCTTGGGTGCGAGTTCCTTGAAGAAGTCGCCCAGCCCGGACTTGTTGGCGATGTCCTCGGATACCGACTCCTTGAACTGGGTCACCAGTTGGTCGACCTGGGCGGCGTCGACCCCGGCCTGCTTGAGCAGTGAAGCCCAAGCGGCAATGCCGATCCTGCCGTCAGTGAGGGCGGAGTTGAGATCCTTGACCCCACCCTCCACGCCGGACAAATCGGCAGCGAGGGCACCGGAGTCAGCGAGGGCGCCCAGCTCCCCCTTGTAGGTTTCGAGTCCCTTGACGTTGCCCTCCCACAAGGCGTCCCACTCGCGGCCAGCGATGGAGTCGTACAGGGCGGTGACCGCTTCCCCGCCCCCAGCGATGGCCGTGGCGACCTCATCAAAGGTGACGTTGAAGGTCTCGGTGATGAGCTTGAGCTTGCCGTCGGTGTCCTCAATCGTGGAGTTGATGACCTTCCACGACGCCGCCATCCTGCCCTGGTCGGACGCGCCGAACTCCATGAGGGCGGAACCGTAGGCTGCCCCCATCTGCGTGACGGCATCCTCAACTTCCTTGAGGGCCGCAGCCTCCTTCTGGGCCTGCTTGGCGGCGTTGCCGAAGTAGACGCCGGCGAGGGCCGTACCGGCAGCGACCACGCCGAGGATCGGGCCATCGGTGGCCCAGGCGGCAGCGATCTGGCCCACGGTGGCGAGGTAGCCGGTCACCTGGGTGGTGGTGTCCTCGGACATGGACGAGTAGTAGGCGGTGATGTCAGTCACGGCGATGCCCACAGCGGCCTGCGCTGCCCCAGCGGCGCCGCCGATGGCGTCCCAGCCCTTCCGCACCTTGGCGGCAACGGTGCGGATCTGCTCGGGCAGGCGCTCCAGCCGTCCACCGATAGCGACCAGGGCGCTGCCAACGGCCTCGCGGAACTTCTCCATGTTGGAGCCGGCCCCGCCGAAGCCGGTGACGGTGGCGGCGTTGGTGGACTTGCCCGCCTGGATGATGGCCCCGCCCGCGGACTGGAACTTGCCCTGCACCCCGGCGACCTGCGCCCCGAGTTCCTGCATCTTCCTGCCGCTGCGCTCGGTGAGGGAGGCGAGGCCGGAGGTGGCCTTGCCAGCGGCGTCGGAGATGCGGGCCACCTTCATGCCGAGGTCAGCGGCCTTGGACCCGGTGCCGTCCATCTCTCGCTTGAGCCCGGCGATCCCGATGCGGGCGTCGCGGGTGCTGTCCGCGTTGAACCCGATGGAGAACTTGCGGAACGGAGCCGCGACCTTGGCGGCGAGGGCGGCGAGCTTGCCCCGGCGAACACCACGCCCATGCCAAGCAGGATGGACCCGGCGAAGGCCGTGCCGATGTCTCCACCGAGGGCTCCGGTGAAGGCGTCTTTGAGCATCCCCCCGAGTTCGGGGGCGGCGTCTCCCATGCCTTGGATGAATCCGAGAACGAACTGCCCGGCGATGAACAGCCCGGCCGCACCAGCCGCGACGGCCGCGGTACCGAGCGCCTTGAACACCTCGTCCTGGAAGATGGTGGAGGACAGCTTGCGGCCGACCTCGTAGGGGAAGTCCACGATCCACGCGGTGAAGGACTCGGTGAACCACGTCCCGATGGCCGACGCGAGGTTGCCGAGGTTCTCGGTGGCCTTCTTCCATGCGGCGGTGATGGTGGCGGCGATCTTGGCGGCGACGGAAATGGACGCCTGCGGGTCGGCCGCGGCGTCGCCACCGCCCTCCCCTCCGAATAGGGCGCCCCACACGTCACCGACGAGCGACCCCAGCTTGCCGACCACGGCAGCGATGATGACCGCGGCATCGAAGGCCCGGTCGATGCCCTTCTGCAAGAACTCGTTGATCTGCTTGCCGAACTCGTCTGCGGTCTGATCCTTGGCGAGTGAGCGGGCCGCGCCGATGAGAGCGCCAGCGATCGCAACCCCGATGCCGAGTTGGGCGGCGCCGAGGAAGTTGCCGCCCCGGGCGAGCCCGAGCATCCGCAGGATCAGCGCACCGCCAGAGGCAACACGGGCGCCGGAGATGATGGAGTCCATGTTGTTGCCAACCCAACCGACCACCGCCTTGATGGCCTTCCCGGCAGCGGCCTTGGCGGCGTCCACGCCCTTGCCGAACTGCTCAGCGAGCGCGTCCTTGATGGGCGACAGGGCCTTCCCGGCGTCCTTGGCGATCCGGCCGAGGGCCTTGCGGAACTCCCCGAAGTCGCGAGTCTGAGCAAGTGCTCCGAGAGCATCCCAAATCCCTCGGAGGGCGTCCACGATGACCCGGGCGGCGGCACCGAGCGAGGTCTGGAACAGGACGATGTTGGAGAACTCGTCAATCACGCCGCTGATGCGGTAGCCGACCAGGAACCAGTCCTTGGTGCCGACGACGAGGGCCTTGGTGAAGTCCTGCACCGTGCGGGCGAACTTGCCCACGGTGGTGATGACCTTGACGAAGCCGGAGAAGCTGTCGATGACAGTGTTGGCCCGGTAGCCGACCAGGAACCAGTTCTTGGTGCCCTCCACGAGCGAGGCGAGCTTGGCGCGCAGGCCGTCGAAGGTGGACAGGACCCCGACGAGCGCGACGAGCGCAGCGGTGACGGGGGCGGCGGCGATGGCCGAGAGCCCGATCCCGAGCAGCTTCACGACTTGGATGGCACCCTTGGCGGCGATGATGGCGGTGAGTGCCCCGACGATGCCACCGAGGGCGTCACGGGCGACCTTCCATGCCCCTCGGCCGGAGATGAGCTGGTCCCCGAACTTACCCATCGCGAGGGCTGCGGCAGAGAAGGCGTTGCCGACCGGCATGAGGAACTTGATGACCAACTGCTCGCCCACGTCACGGAGCTGGGACATCGCCCCGCGGAGGGTCTTGGCCTGACGGGCGGACGCTCCGGCCGCACCGGGGATGCGGGTCATGGCATCGAAGATCGCATCGAGGCCCTCCTTGACCCCGATGGACCCCTCCTTCATCGCGTCCTTCATCTCCTTCACGGACATGCCGAGCGACTTGGCAACCTCATCCATCGGGAGGCCGATGTTCTCGGTGACCTGACGGAGTTCCTCCATCATAAATCCGGTGCCCTGGATCTGCGTGATGCCCAGCAGGGCGGCGTCCATCTGCGACGCGTTCTTGCCGGTGGCGGAAGCGGCGTCAGCGAGGCGGCGGAGCTTCTCGGTCAACTGTTCGGTGGCGTCGGCGTCCTCCGGGTTGACCAAGCGCGCCGCAAACATCTTCTGCGCGGCGAGGGAGACTTGGTTGAGGGTGAACGGGGTCTCCCGGGCGAACGCCTGCATGTCCTTGAGGAACTGGGTCGTGCGCGGGGCACCACCGTCCACCTCGCGGAAGATGCCCTTGAAGGCGGTTTCGATGGACTGGAACTCGCCCAGGATGTTGAAGATCTCGCGCCCGCCAAGCGCCCCGGCGAACAGGCTGGCGACCCCCATGCCGCGCCCGGTTACCGCGCCGAGCACCCCACCGGAGAGGGCCGTGTTGGCGCGCTCGGATGCGGTCGCGTTGGCCGTGGCGGCAAGCGACTGCTGCCGGGAACCGGCCTTGATCTTGGCGAGTCGTCGGTCCATCGACCCCTGCAACTCGATCTCGGCCTTGCGGTTGGCGGACTGCTCGTCAGCGATGCGGCGTTGGTGGTGGGACCGCCACGCGGTGAGGATGGCGGTCATCACCGACTGGTTCACCCGGGTGAGGTTGTTCAGCGCGGTGCGGATGTAGACGGTTCGCCGCACGGCCGACTGCTGGTCGGAGGCGATCATCGCGGCGTTGTGGCGCTTGGCGTCAGCGAGGATCTTCTGGTTGGACGTGGAGTAGAGCGAGTGGATGTCGTTCTGCTCACGGCGCAGCCTGTCCACGGCGACCTGTCCGCCCGTGGTGCCCTGACGCTGGATGGTGGAGGTCCTGATATCGGCCTGCTTGGCGGCGTTGGTGGCCCGCTGTAGGGACGCTTTCGTGATGTCCTCGATCTGCTTGACCCCAGTCGAGAAGCCCTTGGCGAACTCCTTGCCCTTTTTCTCGCCGCTGGCGCGTGCCTCCCCGCCACCGCCTCCCACCGTCTTGTTGAACGTCTGGTTAGCGCCCTTGCCAGCGGTCGTGCCGAAGGTCCGGCCGAGGTTCTCTGCGATGCGACGGGCGGTCGGTTCGTCTACGGCCAGCAGGATGCCGAGAGTGATCGCCAGATCATCGTCCACGCAGGAATCCTAGTCGTTCGCTGGGTTTGGTGGCTTTCCGCTCGACATGATCGCACGGAACTCAGCCAACTGCTCCTCGGCCAGATGGGCCGGGGGTGGGGTGTTCATCGGGTCCACCGGTTCGGTGGGCACCAGGGGGGCAGCCTTCACGCCGAGGGCGTCGTAGATGTCGCTGCGCTTGGACGGGTCGAAGGACCATCCGGTCTGGCCTGCGTCCTCGGCGGCGAGGGCGACCGTGACGGCGAAGGCGTCCACCACATCGAGACCCTCCAGACCGAGGGGGTGCCCCGCCAGCAGGCAGCGCCCGTGGGCGTAGTGCCAGTTCTGGCGGAGCCACTCCCCTGCGGTCAGGAGGGATTGGTGGGGATGTGGCTGTACGCCTTCTCCTGAATCACGCCCTGGAGGGCGACGAGGTTCTCGATGTCCATGCCGTCGGCCTCGGTGAGCGCGGTCACGAAGTCCTCGCGCTGGGCCTTGTCGATGTGGGACAGCACGAACTTGAGCAGCGCGGTGAGGTCGGTGGTCTCCTCCATGTTGGCGAGGAACACCACGTTGCCGGGGGCGATCTTCCAGGTCTTGCCGAACGCGTTGAAGGTGGTGCTCTTGGGCTTCTTCACCACGAAGTCATCGGGCGGGACCGGGGTGGTGCGCTTGGCGGGGGCACGCTTAGCGGGGGGCATTGGCTTCTCCCTGAGTTGAGTTGTTGCCTTGGTGATGGTACTACGTCACCCGAAGTGGGCCTGGATGACCTGCGCTCCGGTGAGTCCTGCGGTGCCGAGGTGTGGGTAGACCTCGGCCACGATCTCTCGGCGGCGAGCGACCTGGGTGGGCTGCTCGCGACGGGCTTCAATGATGGCCTCGGTGATCTCTGTGGGGTTGTCCACTTGGACGCCCACGTCGGCCCACGTCCAGAAGCGGCCACCGTGGTGAACGTCGCGACGGAATGACGGCGGGTTGAGGACGACCACCGGGCGGTCGAGGGCGGCGAACTCGTAGAGGGTGGACACCCCGTCACAGACGTACACCTCGGCGCGTCGGCACACGTCAGGGAACCAGCGGACGGGCTCGAAGCCCATTGCCGAGAGGCGTCCGTTCATCTTGTCCCACAGCTTGGGGTGGGCGTGGCCGAGCGCGCCGGGGAACGCCTTGGGGATGGCGTCGTAGAAGGTGTGCCACTGGTACCACGCCCCGCCCATCTCGGGGACCGATGTCTTGTCGCCCCAGTGGTTGGAGAGGGCGACGGGTCCCTTCACGACGGGGTCGAGGGTGAGGAGGTCGTCCATCTTGGGGCAACCGATGACCTGGACCGGCACGTTGGGGAGCGCCTTGCGGTGGGCCTCGGCGGCGTACTCGTTGGGGACGAGGCGCAGCGCGATCTTGCGGTGCTCGGAGGACCCGGAGTAGGAGGCGTTGTCGGTGCCGACGAAGGACTGGCCGATGCCGTGCTCCATGAGGATGACCTTGCGCCCAACACGCAGACACCGCTCGGCGTCGCGCCATGAGGCGACGAGGATGGGGCGCTCCGAGCGGGTCGGATGGATGGCTTGAGCCGTCGTGCCGTTGCGGCCCGCTGCCCCGCACAGGTCGTAGGACCCCATGTAGAAGGTGCCACGGTGGTCTGGCTCCAGGTGCTTGTAGAGCGCGTAGGCGTGATCGAACCAGTGGTCCATCGTCGCGTAGGCGTCTACCTTCATGCGGCCCTCACTTCGGCGGCAGCCACGAGCCGTGCCAGTGGTGGGCGACGAGGCTCCAAGGTTGGTTGGCCCTGTGGTCAAGGCCCCTCTCTTTCGCCTTCGATTTCCAGTGGTAGGGGTACAGGCTGCCGGGCGGCAGCAGGAGTGCTTCCCCTCGCTCGGCGGCGTAGGGCAGGGCTGCGGTGAACACCCCCGGCCCCGAGAGCCAAGCGTCATCCCCACGTTCTACCGATCGCCGGGCCGCGTCAAGCAACTCCGCCGTCACGGGATGACGGGGAGGGGCGGCGAACACGGCGTCGGGGATCGTCTTGGCGTCCTCCCACCCGGCGACGAAGCACCCGGCGTTGAGCAGGCCGTCGAGCGGGCGGTAGCACTCCACGTCTGAGTCGACGTACACCCCACCCCAGCGGTAGACGGCCTCAAGGCGGATGAGGCCGGCCTTCTGCGCTCCGTTCTGACACTGGTCCCACAGGTCGCCCGTCTCGGGCCACTCGTCGGGGTCCAGCGGGTCGCGGTGGGTCAGGTGGTCCCAGTGGGGGTGGAGGTCCACGAAGGTCTGCCACCATGCCTCCACCTGCTCGGTGGTGGTGGGCGGGACGGTGCGGTGGACGATGCAGGGGATGGAGCGTGCCCGTGGGGGCTCTACCGGGAACGCCTCCGCCCACCCGGTGACGTGCCCGGCGAGCAGTTCACCCATCGCCTCGCGATCGAAGCGGGCGGCGGAGAACTTGTCTCCGAGGGCCTTGTTGGCCCGGAAGGTTGCCTCGGCGCGGTTGTTGCCCGATGAGGTGATGTGGAACAGGTGCCAGCAGGTGGCGGCGATCTTGACCATCTCTCGACCGGTGATGGTCTCCACCGCGCAGCGGAAGGCCACGTCCTCCCAACCCCAGCCGACGAATCGCTCATCGAACCCGCCGACGGCGTCCCAGGTCTTGCGGGTGACGACCACAGCGGACGAGCAGGCGTCGAAGCGGTCCTTGGCCTGTCGCCCGAGGTCGTCCCAGTTGCCCCGGTACCCGGAGAGCACCTTGTCGGTGGCGGGGCCGTCGAGCAGGACGCGTCGGTGGTAGGCGAGGGTCATCCCATCGGTGGCGACGGCGAGGTCCACGGCTGCCCGCACGGCGTTGGGGTCGAGCAGCACGTCGGCGTCGATGATGACGGCCACGTCCCAGTCGCCTGCCTTGGCTGCGGCCTCGTTGATCGCGTGGGAGCGGCAGAACGGGCCATCTGGCCCCTCGCCCTCGTGGATCTCCCAGTCGGGGAAGTCGTTGAGCCACCACGTCCGGCAGAAGGCCCACAGGCGGTCACGGTCGGCGTAGCCCCCGCGGCGGGGGACAAGGATCACGACGTTCACAGGTTGCTCTTGGCCTTCACGTTCAGGCGGGTGGACTTGCGGTAGCGGTCGGCGGCGCGGGCGAGGATGCGCTTCGGCTCGGAGCCGGGATGCAGGACCGAGTTGGTGTGCATGGTGGGGGCACTGTTGTAGTTGACGGGGAACACGCCCTTGGTGCCCTGCCGGAATCTGGACGTCTTCCCGGCGACCTGGCGGATGCCACCCGGGGTGGAGGGCGGGTCCCAGGGGAAGGCCAACTGACTTGAGGTGTTGGCGATGATGTAGTGGGGCGGCGACCCGTTCTCAATGATCCCCGCGGCTGGGTGCGTGTTCGTGATCCCTGCGCGGACCTTCGACGGGTTAGAGGTGTCGGCGGGGATGATGACGAACGAGTCGTGGTACTCGGCACCGTGCTCCAGTGACTCCTTGGTGCGGCGATTGACTGGGCGACGGTGAAGCTCGGCCTCGGCCAACCCCTTCGCGATTACGACGATCTTGCGGGACTCGTCGTTGGCTACCCGGGCGAGGGTGGCGCGTGCCTTCGGGGACTCGATGGCCCGCTCGATGAGGCGCATGAGTTTGGCCTGGTCGATACGTACCGAGGTCTGCCGGGCGACAGCCATGTCACCCAAGCTCCGTGGTCACGGTGAACTTCCAGCCGACCGCTGCGCCCTGGGGGCCGAGGGGCTGCATCGGGCCGAAGCGGATGCCGTCCACGGCCGGAGGGAAGATGCCGGTCTTGTTGAGCCACCCGGCCAGCACGGCGTTGTAGACAGCGAGGCCGTGGGCGTACACGAAGCGGTTGACCCGGTTCAGCTCATCGGCCGTCGGGGGGATGCCGTTGTCGTCCACCACCGGGTAGCAGTTCTCCCACAACTCCACCTGCCACGTCGCGATGAGGGTGGGCCACAGGCCGGACGCGCAGCCGTTGATGGTTGCACGGGGGTCGGGGCCGAAGTCGGTGAGGTGGATCGACAGGGCGTCGTAGAACTCGGCCACCGGCTTGTTCATGGACAGGTAGGTGTGGAAGTCGTAGCCGCACTCGCCCACAGGAAGGAACGGCTCCAGGCCGACCAACCCGAGGGCGAGGATCGCTTCCCCGATGTCCGGCAGGACCGTGCAGTCGTCCGGTTCGGTGTCGCCTGAGCAGGGATCGAACGGGATGAGCGGCATGAGGGGAGTCTAGACGCGACGAAGGCCCGCCCCGGGAGAAGCGGGCCTTCGTCAGTTTCGCTCAGGGGAAGCGATCAGCTACCGGACCCGCTCCCGGGGGTCACGAATCCGCAGTCCACGGTGGGCACAGTGGTGTCGTAGAAGCGCACCCACGGGGAGTCCGAGGGCATGGGCTCCAGCGGCACCCAGTCACCCCAGGGACCCTCGTCCCAAGCCAGGTTGGCCTCGGCGGTGCCGGCGAACGAGTTGGTCGCCGGAGCACCCTCGAAGGTCCGGTCGGCCGGGCGCAGGAGCACGCGGGGGAGGACGTGGCGGATGTACGGGGGGTTGGTGTCGGCCGGGCCGCAGACGCCGGAGTTCGTGGCGGTCTTGGTCCAGATCTCCAGGCCCACGCCGTAGCCCTGGGTCGTGGTGGCGCCGGGGGCCGAGACACCCACCACCTTGTTCTCCCAGTCGGTGGCGGGCTTGCCCATGAGCAGCGAGCCGTCGGTGAGCAGCTCGTACAGCTCGAAGTCCACCATGTGGAGGTCGATGGTGATGTTGTACCGCTTCACGATGTCGGGGTCCGACGCCGAGTAGAGGATGCGCCCACAGGCGTCCTTCGGTTCGTAGCGGGTGCCCTCCTCCACGTCGGGGGAGAGGTTGATGGTGGCGATGGCGCTGGTGAGGGCGCCGTCGGTCGCACCGGTGAGCGGGGTGCAGTCGGACCCGAGGCGCGTCGCCCGGAGCACGCACGCCGACCGCTCTGCGATGCAGGTGACGTTGTTGGAAGCCATTGGGGTTCTACTCCTGGTGTTGGCTGGGGTCTGGACCTCTTGTCCTACCGAAATGGTAGGAATGGGGGTTGGGCAAAGTCACGCCGAGATGGTGATGAGTTCCCAATCGCCGGGAAGCCAAGCGTCGGAGGGCATCCCGCCGTTCATCGGGTAGGCGTTGGCGGCGTCGTTGACAAGCCGGTTGGAGGACTCCAGCGCACGCTCCACGTCCACGGTCATGCCCTGCCGGGTGATGGTCTTGGTGCCGTAGGGCAGGCTGCACCCGGCGACATCGTTGTCAAGCATCCAGAACTGGACGGCAAGCTCACGGGTGGCGCGCAGGACAAGGGGGGGCGGGGCTACGCCGAAGGTGTAGGTGATGGAGAAGGTGCCAACCTCGGTGTCGGGGAGGCCGAGATCCTGGCTGGGGGGCCAGGCGTCCCCGTCGTTGCGGTGGATGGTGCGGCTGTTGCGGACGTGGTAGTCGGTGAACTCCTCGCCGTCGAGCATCACGAGGTCCACCGATTCCAGCGGGGCGTGGAGGGCAATACCGGTATCGCAGGCGCACCGCGTCGGGGAGCACCCGCAGACGCACCCGCAGCGGCGCGGGCGAACCGTGGCCGAGCACACACCGAAGCGTCGGCCCGTGATGACCCACATGGCCTCGGTGGCGCGCTGGACGTACTCCCCGAGGTCGACCTCGGGCTCACCGGAACCCTCAGGGGCGCAGTAGCGCGAGTCGGCCTCGATCGCCTCGATCGTGGTCCAGTCGTCACATGGGGAGAGCATCATCACGGCACGTCGATCTCGTAGCCGCCCTGGGCGATGAAGGCGCCTCGGTTGAGGGCCTCGGAGCGATCGGTGTAGCCCTCGCCGGAGGTGGCAACCGTGCGCCCGTTCTCCGCGACGATGCGCCACGCCCATCGCTGGGAGCGGCGGAGCGACTTGGTGCGGTACACGTCCAGCACGGCCTTGGGCTTCATGGTGCTTCCCCTTCGTGGTCGGTGTGGCGGCGATCTACCCCCACCTTGCCTGCGATGTCGTCCACCTTGTGGGACGTGTTCTCGTCAGCCAGCCGGATGAAGTGGCAGTCCTGGCGGATGGTGTCAACCGATGAACTGAGCACGTTGAGGCGATGATCCATCTTGGCGAACAGGGTGTCGTGGACGGCGAGCCGGGCGTCTTGGCCGGTCTGGCCGTCGAGGATCTTGGTGAGCATCGACACCACGTCCTGCCCGCCGTTGGGGTCACCGATGCGGTCCTTCACGTCCTTGCGGGCGGAGTTGGCAAGGTAGGCGGAGGCGATGGCGGAGACCGCACCGATAAGAGCGATGACGATGGCGACCGTCGCCGCCTCGCTCATAGCTGCGACAATGGCGCCGATGACGAGACCGACGGCCGCGAGGATGGCGGGCACGAGGTAGTCGAGGTAGGTCATGTCTCTGACCTACCCACCCGAGGGCGGGTTGGACCCGACCTTGGTCTCGATGCGGGTCAGCGACTCAATGGCCCGCACCGGGTACGGGCGCTTGCCGTCGGTCGGCCGGACGTTGAGGGCCGACAGCACCTCCGCGAGCAACTGCTCGCAGTGGGCAGCCCGGAGGCCGGCAGCCGCAGCCTCCGCGAGTGCCTTGTCCAGCTTGGCTTCCTGGGCGGGGGTCATGGTGTCTCCCTTGTCGGGTCCGGTGATGCCGCCGAGTCGGGTGGCGACGTGCGGGGCGATCAGCGTGCCGGGGCAGGACTTCCCCTTGCCGCTGTAGATCGCGTGAGTGGTGATGAGGGGGGCGGGCTTGAGCTTGTTGAGGCGGATGCCCTCCCTGATGAGCCAACGGGCTGACTCCCATTGTGCTTCGGTGGCAGGCCACTTGTCGCCGTGGCCCAAGAAGCAGAAGGCGGCGGCGGTGGAGTTGCGGCCCTCGGTGTGCGCCCCGGAGCGTCCCCAACCGCGCCCCTCGAAGATCCGCCCCGACGGTGCGATAAGGAACGAGTAGGCAATGCCGTTCCAGCCCCGAGTGTTGACGTGGAAGTTCTCGATGGCGCGAATCCAGCCGCACTCCACCTCGTAGCTGGCGGGGGAACGTTGGGGGCCGGCCTCGGTGTGGGCGACGACCTCACCCCACGGGAGCTTGGCGCTCACGTCCTCGCCGCGACCCCCGGTGGCGCCCCACTCGCCTCGGAGGATGATGCGGTGCTCGGTCACTTGCCCAACTCCCCGTTCGCGCCGGAGAACCGGCCGATGGCTTGCGAGCCGATGGCGACGAGGCCGAGGGTGATCTGCTCGGATGCCGGGGGCTGGACCCAAGCGGTCACGGCGAGGGCCACGGCGCAGATACCGGCGACAAGGCCGAGGATGAGGTCACGGTGCATGATTCGATGCTCCCACGGTTGGTGAATGAATCCCCGTGGTCATGTGAATCTCAGGAAGTCGAACGATGCGGTGACGGCGATCCCTGTGTGTTCCTGCCCGACCACTACGCCAGCCTCGGTCACGCTGCCGATCCACGACGCCAACGTCACAGACCCAACCATGATCCACCGGTCACCGTCGGCACTGACCCACCTCCGAATGTTCGTGCCATCGCTGGTCATCCGCAGGTAGACGTGCCCCACACCCACCGACACGCCCGTGGTCGTCGTTGCTGAATCGAACGACGTAAACGAGTTGGCCCTGTGCAGCTCCAGGTCCTTGCCTGGGCCGTGGATGTGTACCAGCCATTGCAGGAGGCGTCCGGTGCCGCTGTTGCGCAGCACCAACCCAGCGTTGGAATGGTTCGTCAACTCACCACCAACTGTGACGCGGGTAGTGACGGAAGCGAAACTGGCCAGGGTCGTGAGAAGCGCCCGCTGGTTGTACCCGGACGCTGCAGCCTGGCATGTCATCAGGAGGCGACCGTCGCTGATCGCTGCGGTGGACGTTCCTTGGTTGTGCCACGTCCCCACCACGGGGGACCCGTCGGCCATGTCCCAATACTCTTGGTCGTAGGCGGACGGCGAAACTGGCGGCACCATTCCGGGCTCAACTGCACCACCAGCCCCCAACGGCCCGACCTCGGCGCCGGTCTCGTCGCGGACGTAGAGGCCGTCGGTACGGGCCACGAGCCGCTGGTGGTCGGCAGCGGGGTTGGTGACGGCAGCGGTTTCGGGGAGGTCGACGAACCCAGTGGTGATGGACGCAGCGTCGGGGGTGCGTGCGCCGAGCGGGTCGTCGACGCGACCCCTGAACACGTCGCCAATGTTGATGTCGCCGTCGCCTGTGGCCGACGTCATGAGGCCGATCGCGGTGGACCCGTCGCCTGTGGCCGACGTCATGAGGCCGATCGCGGTGGACCCGTCGCCTGTGGCCGACGATATGGTGCCGATCGCGGTGGACGCGTAGCCTGTGGCCGACGATATGGTGCCGATCGCGGTGGACGCGTCGCCTGTGGCCGACGATATGGTGCCGATCGCGGTGGACACGTAGCCTGTGGCCGACGAGCCGGTGCCGAGTTCGATCCTCCGATCCAAGAAATCGACAATCTCGTCCCACGAACCGGGGTTCGACGCAGGGTCAAGCCCCGTCGACGGCGCCGACGCCACGTACACCGAACCCGAAGCAGCGACGACATCGCCCACGGCGTAGGTGGCGGCGACATCCCACGTGCCACGGTTCCTCTCACCGGGCAGCAGCCCGACGGCATCGTTCGGCACCGCGCCCGCCACGGCGGGCGCGGCCTGCACCCACGTACCGGACGACACGACCCACAGGGTGCCGCCACCGTCGTCGGTGGCAAAGTAGCGGGTCCCCGTGGGGACGGTGGTGGCGTCGGGGCGGTCTCCGAGAAGGCCCGCCTGAGACCGGATGGAAGCCGCACCGCACGGGTCGCCGTCGTTGAAGCACTCAGACTCGTCGGGAACACCCATTGGTCAGGACCCTTCGATGTAGTCGGGGTAGCCGTACTCGATGGCGGAAGCGGAGCAGGGGTCGAACGCGACCACAGAGGTCCCGATGATGCGGGCCGTGTTGGTGTTGTCGTCGCGGTCGAGGTACTCGGTGGCCTTGGTGGGCACACGGGGTTCCCCGAGGCCGAACAGGACCGCCCCAGTGGTGTAGACCCACTCGGTGCCGTCCAGCAGGGTCTCACCCGTCGGCTGGACGCCGGTGTGCCCGGCGTCGGCCACCACGAGGTGACCACCCGGGGTGCGCCACTGGCTGTCGCGCAGGTCCACGGACCCTTCGGCCACCACCATCGACAGCGCGGCAGGGCTCATGTGGACCATCCCGAGGCCCCCGTGGAGGGTGAGGGCCAACTGCTCCTCGGCCTTGGCGATGAGGATGGAGGTGTTGATCGGCCCGGTGGTGGCGACCGCGGCGCGAGCGGCCAGCTCCACGTTGAGGCGGGCGGCGACCTGCTCGGAGACCATCACGCCCCAGCGGGTCTCCACCCGGGCGTTGAGGACCGAGATGTCGGAGTCCAGGGTGGAGCAGGACTCGGTGCTGTAGATGTCGAACGCGTCGAACACAGGGTTGGTGCCCACGTCGAAGAAGTCGTCCAACTCATCCGACTCGAAGTCGCAGTAGTCGGCGTCGGACGGGACGAAGCCCGAGCAACCCCAGGGGCGAAGCGTCACGCCCGCCAGCCACCGGACGGAGTTCGGGATGCGGTCGGCCGCTTCGATCAAGAGCCCTCGGGTCCGCTTGCGAAGCGGGAGTTCGATGACTGCTTCCATGCCGGTAGCCATGTGGATTCACCTTTCAGCGCGCCGAGAGGGGGTCCGGGGGCCTCGACCTCCGAAACCCCCTCTCGGGTTGATGCTGGGTTGGGTCAGGAGCCCGAGTTCTCGGGGCAGGTGATCGAGGTCACGTCGGCGGTCTGAGCGCCACCCGTGCAGACGCCCTCGATGGTGAGGGCGTAGGTGCGGGCACCGAAGTCCACCAGGCCCTCGAAGTTCTCCTGGAACACGGCGAACTCGTTTTTGGCGTTGGTGGTGGTGTCGCGGTAGATGCCACCGTTGGTGACGCCGATGGTGAGGTCGCCTCGGTCCAGAGCCCGGAAGTTGCCAGCCGGGGTCATGATGAGGTCGATGTTGGTCGGCAGGGTCGGGAGATCCTGCCCGTCGGCGGCGTTCGGGACGTTGGCCCAGGTGGAGGCCACGTCCAGGGTCCAGGTGACGTTGAGGCCGGCCTCACGCAGCGCCGCGTTCACGTCGCTCATGGGTGCGAGGCGGTTGCGGAGCGAGCCGCCCTCACGGCGCTGGTTGGCGAGGTCGATCTGCATGGCGGTGCCGACCCAGCGGGGCAGCCAGGCATCGAACCGCTGACCGCTGTCGTACCGCTCCTCGTCGCGGTGGATCTCCACGGCGTTGAGGATGGTGGTCAGCACGTTGATGCTCGCGCCGTAGGTGTTGGCGGTGGCCGTCATCGCGTAGGTGTTGGCCGAGGCCAGCATGGCGTCGAGCAGGGTGACCTCGCCCAGCCGCGAGTGCAGGGCACCCAGGCGGTTGAGGATGGCGTCGACCAGCTCGGGGAAGGTCATCGCCATGAGGTTCTTGACCTTGAGGCAGCGCCACACGCCGTAGATCTCGTACACCGTCGGGGACGAGCACGGGATGGTGGCGCACGCCTTGGTGGCGTCGTTGTCGCTGTCGTCGGCCGAGGTCCAGATGCCGTAGCCGGTGCTGCCGTCCACGTTCTGGTCGGACACGTCCGACAGGGTGGGCGACGGGTACACGCTCACCGAACCGCGCTTGGGGCGGTAGGTGGCGAGGCTGGCCTTGACAGGGCGGGCGGTGCTGGACGACGTGGCGATGTCGTAGAGCGGCTCGGTCGGGGCACAGAAGGCGGCGGTGAGGCCCTGGGTGAAGGACGGGGCCGTCACGTCGAGGCCACCGAACTTGGCGATGTTCTCGGCGGCGTCGTCGGAGAGAAGCTGCTCGGGCTTCCAGTTGGCCGACAGGCGGGCGACGGCGAGCTTGGAGTCGCTGCCGCCAGAGATGGTCTCGAACCGGGAGATGAGCGCCTCAGCGAGCTGCGCCTTGGACTCGAACTCCTCACCGGCCTGCACGTCGTTGATCGAGGAGACGGCCTTGAAGGGCACGTCCTGGAAGGAGCGGAAGGCGGGCTTGGCGGGGGCCTTGTCCTTGGGGGCGGTCTTGGCGACGGCACCGAGGCTGGGGGACCAGGCGGAGGCGGTGACCGCTTCCTGCTCGTCCTCGGCGGCAGCGTCCTCGGCGTCCTCGTCGGCCTCGTCGCCCTCGGCTTCGGCGGCGGGCTCGTCGGCCTCGTCGTCGGCGTCCTCGGAGAACTTGGACAGGAGGGCCTCGCGGCGGGCGGACAGGGCCGCTTCGGCCTCGGCGCGCTCGGAGGCGATGGTCTCGGCCTGGGCGATGAGGGCGTCGGCCTTCTCGGCCTGGTCGGCCACGTCGACGGTGACCTCGCCGGACAGGGCGGTCACGATCGCGCCCTTGAGGTCGGAGATGAGGGTGGAGAGGTCGTCTGGCGTCAGCGCCGAGAGATCCTCGGGGATCTGGATTCCGAGCAGCTCGTTCATGGGAGTCTGTTCTTCCTGTTCGGGTTGGATCTGTGGTGGTCGGCGCTGGGCGCTGCGGGCGATGGTCGCTCGCAATCCCTACCTAAGTGGTGGGAAAGGTGGGAAGTCAAGCCGAGTGCTTGGCTGCGAGTTCCGCGAGGCGGGCACGGGCCATCTGCTTCGCCACGAAGGCGATGTTCGGGTCCGTGGCGGGCGTGACGACGTGTGGCTTGACGAAGCCGGCCGACAGGATGGTGAGCATGTGGCCCTCGGAGTGGCCGAAGGCACGGGGGGTCGGGTAGGCCGGGGTGTTGACCGACAGGACCGAGATCAACTCGTGCCCGGCGCCCACCCAACGCCAGTCGCCCGACACGCCCGAGGCGCGCCCTGCGTAGACGGTCTCCGCCTTGGTCCCGGGGCGGACCTGGCCGGAGAACCAGACGCCGAACTCGTCCTCACCGACGCAGCCGTCCGCCCACGCCGCGCAGGTGTTGGCGTAGTGGTCGATGGCCTCGTTCATGCCGATGGTCACATCCGCGTGGTTGCCGCCGATCACCAGGGGACCGGTGGCGACGAAGCCGTCCTCGGTCTCCACGGAGCGGTTGGCGAAGTAGGCGTAGTTGGTCCGCGAGCGCGGGACCGGGATGCCGAGGGAGAGGTGGACCTCGTTCCACGCGGCGACGTGGCCGAACACCCGGTCGCCGGTGTCCACGAACATCGGCGTGACCTCGGTGAGCCCGGGGTCGGTGAAGTTCTCGGCCTTGGCCTTCGGGCGGTCCTTGACCACCGAGAAGCAGAAGGCGTGCTCGGGCTTGGCCTCCGAAGCAGCGGCGACAATGGCCTCGGCCAGCGGCTCGGCGCCCTCGACCTCCCACCCGTCGGGGATGCGCGCCCCGGCGTTCTCGAACGCGGGCTCAGCAACGAGGGTGGAGGCGGCGAGGCGGGACTGCACGAAGTCGTACTCGATCGAGAACATGCCGTCCTCGCCCTCGATGAAGTTGACCTGCACGTCCTTGTCCTGCACGGAGAGGTCCACCGAGTTGCCCCGGAACGCCTGGGTCTTGACCAGGAACGCGGCACGTCGACCGTTCTCGTCGTTGAGGAACCAGCCACGCCCGGACACGGTGCCGTCGTCGTGGACGGTGACCTCATCGAGCCGCCCGGCGATCTCGGCGTTGTCGTGGCCCCCGGTGACCCGGAACTGGGCCTTGAGTGAGCGCGGCAGATCGAAGGGCTCGAACCCCTCGCCGTGGACCTTCCGCCCGTCGCGGGTGCGGATGTCGGTGAGGAGCATCTGGTCGAACACGACCGGCACATAGAAGCCCGGAGGGGCGTTGCCGGGTTCGGCGTCGGTGAACTGTCCAAAGACCTTCATGGGGTCAATCCTCTCGGATGGCGAGTACGGAAGTCACGGCGAGAGCGGGCAGGTCGGGCTCGCTTCCGTCAGCGACTTCGGCGGCGAGGGCGTGGATGAAGGGGGCCGCTGCGGGGGACCGGACTGCATCGGCGATGCCGGCTAGTTCGCTCAGGAACCACTTGCGGACCTCGCCCTCGGAGAGCCCGACCGCATCGAGGATGCCCGGGTGGCCGACGATCTCCTCGTTCGGCAGGTGCTTGAGGGAGGCGTGCAGTTCCTTGTCCGGTTCGCAGCGCGCCCGGAGCTTGGCCCCGACCTTCTTGCGGGCGGCGAGCAGGAACCCGGGGGAGGCGGCGACCAGGAGGCGGGCGGTCATCTCGTCCTCGGCCTGAGTGTCGCCCTCGCCGGGCGCGCCGGCCGGGTCGGACGAGTCAGCCGGGCGGTGGGCCTCGTCGGTGGACCCGACGCCGGGCTTGCCGGGGCCTGCGGCGACCGCGGCCATCGCCTCCCAGTCGATCTCGTCGTGGACGGCGAGGCCGTAGGTGGCGAGGTACGGGTTGTTGATCTTGCGGCCGACCTGGCGGACGTACTCCTCCTCGGACGGCTCGTCACCCTCGCCCACGGCGGAGCGGTCGCGCAGCGCCTTGTCCGAGATGACCATGCGATCGTGGAGCTGGCGACCGTCCTCGGCCTCGTTGGGCCGGGAGATCACATCGGAGCCGTCGGGGATGATCTTGTGGCGGCGGATGTCCAGCTCGGAGTAGTCCCACCCGTTGAAGCGGTTCACGTCGCGCAGGAGCGGCCACAGGATCGTGGTGGTCAGCAGGTCCGCGAAGCCCTGAGCGTAGGGCAGCAGGTGGGTGAAGGCCGAGTCACTCACCGACCAACTCGACCAGTGGTTCGCGCTGCCCATGCCCTCGATGACCTCGGGCGGCAGGAACATGCCCTTGGCGATCTCGGCCCGCTGCTCGGAGCGAAGCTCCAGCTCCACCCGGTCGATGGTGCGGTCCATCGTGATGAACTTGATGGCCTCCCCGAGAGCGGCATCACCCCGGATGAGCGCCGGGGTGGCCGAGGCATCGCCGGAGTCGTGCTGGGCCTGGATGATGGAGAGGATCTTGGCGGCGAAGGGGTCCTCCACCGCGTTGCCGTCACCCGTGGGCGCACCGATCGGGCCGGCGAGGCTCAACTGGGAGGGCATGAACAGGAACCCGGACTGGGTGAGGCTGTTCACGATGCGGGCACGCAGGGAGCGGTCCAGCACGGCGAGGGTCTTGAGCTTGTCCAGCACGGCGAAGGTCGGGGTGTCCGCGACCTCGCGCAGCTTCGGGGACGGCTGCCAGATGCGCCGGAGGTAGCCGGGCTTGAACGACCAGTCCGGGGCCGAGGTGTTGCCGAGCGGGTACCGGGCGTATGCCTGCCCGGTCTCGCCCGTGGCTCCGTAGCTGCCGGTCGGGCCGAACTCGATGACCGAGAACACGGACCAGAGGATCTCGCCGCTGATCTGACGGCCGACGAACCAGCCCTCTCCGGCGACGGCCATGTTCTTCGTGTAGCCCTCGGCCAGATCCGCGAGGCCGGCATCCTCACCGCGGATGGTGAAGGCGATCTGCTCGGCGGCGGCGTAGAGCTTGTCCCGGTTGGCCTTCTCGGGGACGGCAGCAGGCGACGAGAGGTCGTCGGGGGGGACGACTCCGGCCGGGAAGTGGAAGCGGGCGACGTTGCGGCCCAGGTAGCTCGCCGGGTAGTTCAGCTCCGACATGGACTCGTAGAACGACCACGCCTCGCGCTGCTTGCGCCCTCCACTGACCTGCGAGATCGCGGCAGCTTCGGTGGCGTTGCGGATGTTGAGGGGCTTCACCGCAGCCGTGATGGACGCGGTGGGCTGGTTCTTGCGAGTCAGGGCCATGATGTCTCCGCTAGGCGGGGTCGCGCTGGGCGCTGTCGGAGAGGGTAGAACTCCGCTCGGTGAAAGTCGCCCTGAGCCGCTCGCGGTACTCGTCCAGGTCCCGCACCAGCATGTCGGTGGGGTCCACGTCCATGTCGGGGAGCGGGAGCGGATCGAGGCCCTCGCGGACCTGCTCCTCCCAGTAGAGGGCGGCGAACATCGGCTCGTAGATTCGGGCGAGTCTGATCCACGCCCGGGTGCGTGCTCGGTCCCGGGCGCGGTGGGCGTTGGTCTTGATCTTGGAGGACTCGTACCGCTTGGGCTTGGGGCGGCGCGGTGGGGTCATCATCACCTTGGTGCCGTCCACGTCGAGGGCGATCACCTCGTCCGCCGCCTCGGACAGCGTGCGGGCGCACTCGCCGCACATCTTCTTCCCGGCGAGCACCCAGTCGCCGCACCCGGGGCAGAAGTCGTAGCCCTCCACCTCCAGGTCGTCCAGGTCCATGCGCTCAGCGTAGTTACGCTACGGGGCATGGACGAGATGGAACCCGCCACTCCGTCGCTGGATGACTTCCGCGACCAGATCGCCGGGGTGCTCAACCGCACCGCCATCGACATCGGGTCCATCTTGATCGCCGCCAAGCACGCCCACCCGCGCCGGTTCATGGAGTGGGTGGAGGCCGAGTTGCCCTTCTCCTACCCCAAGGCGTCGCAACTCATGGCAATCAGCCGAGCCTTCCGCGACCTTCCACCCGAGAAGCGTGAACTCCTGCCCGCCCCCTGGACCACCATGCTCACCCTCACCCGGTTGGACGCCGAGCGGTTCGACCAGGCCCTCGAATCCGGCCTCATCTCACCCGACATGACCCGCTCCCAGGCGTTGGCGCTCACCGGCAAGACCGAGGCCCCCGAGCCGGAGCCGCGCCCGTGGAAGTCCGGCCCGCCGAAGGGGACAGTCACGTCGCAGTCCCGCCTACCCACGTCCTTGCTCGTTCGGGAACTCCAGAGGTACGATCCGGGTGAACTCACCCCTACCCAGCGCCAAGAACTGGCTGACTGGTTGACCGGAGGCTCCGATGGAACGACCGAAGTGGATGGCGGACGCGAACTGTGCGGGCACGTCGCCTGACATGTTCTTCGCCCCCCTGCTTGGGGACGGTGGCAACAAGTACTACTCCGCCGCCCTCTGCGCCGAGGCCAAGAAGGTCTGCGAGGGCTGCACGGTGAAGGCCGAGTGCCTGGAGTGGGGGATGGAGGACATCTACTACGGCGTGTACGGCGGGCTATCGCCTCTGGAGCGCCGGAACCTCCGTCAGCCCGGCAGGTCCGCCTCGGGGCTGGCCTCGTAGCCGCGGCTGAGCGCGTCGGCCAGTTCTTCCTCGACCACTACGTCCTCCATCCAGGCGAGCAGGCAGCGACGACACGCGAACTGGGGTGGGCCGTCGAACTCCTCCACCGGCTGGGGCTTGAGGGGGCGGGTGCCGCAGCCTGCCTTCTGTGGGCTGGCCGCGACCTGGATGTGGACGGTCTGCCCGAACTTGAACCAGAGGCTCATCCGAACGTCCCGTCAAACTCGGCAGCGCGGGCCACGATGGCCTCCATCTCAGACATAACCTCACCCACGGTCCAGATGGTGGAGACATGCGCTCCCCCGTGCATGGTGATGAGCGCCCCATCGTCGCCGCTGGGGAACGGCTCAACCCTCACGACGGCGATCTCGTTGACGTTCACCCACTGGGGGTCTCCGATGGGGCTGGGGAAGTTGATGAAGATGGCGTTCATGCCTCGGACCCGAAGATCATGCGGCGCAGGTAGTCCGCGATGGAGACCTTGCCTCGCATCTTGTCGAACTGCTTGCGCTCGGCTGGGGTCATGCGGAAGGTGACTACGACGGTTCGTGGGTCTGGTGATCGGTTCATCGGTTCCCCTTGTTGGCCTTGCGGCGGGCTCGGTTCTTGGCCTTCTTGGCCTCGATCGTGGGCTTGGTCGCCCCCGGGCGATGCTTGGCGGTCGGCTTCGGCAGGTACTTGGCGAGCACGTCGGCGGAGGCGCGCTGCATCCGCTTCTGCATCTTCACCTGCTGGTAGGCGAGGCGCTCCGCGTGCATCTCGTCCTCGGTGAGCGTGCGGGTCGCCGTGGAGGCGAGCGCACCGCTGCGCTTGAGTTGCTCAGCCGTCACGGTCCATTCCTTCCTTCGCTCGGGCCACGGCCCGCTTGGCTTCGGCCACGCCCTTCTTGTACGGGGCCGAGTTGACGATCGGGGCACACGTTGGGCAGGTGTTCGGGTCGTGCTTCATCGCTTCCTCAACACGGCGCAGATGTCGACCTCGTTGGTGACCACGCTGACCTTCTCGAAGGGGGCCTCGTCGCCCCACACCGGCTTGCCGAACTGCTCGAACAGGTCGGTGTGGGCGCACCAGTAGTCGAAGGACCGGACGGTGCAATGGCGGACGTGGGTGGGGTCGGTGTAGGAGTTCTCGTGGCGGTAGTCCGGGGTGGTGATGATGAGGGGGCCACCCAGCACAAGAGCCTGCCACGCTCGGGCCATGAAGTGCTCGGGGTCACCGACATGCTCGAACACCTGCACCGCGTAGATGGCGTCCACGGACGAGGCGGGCCAAGGCCACGGATCGTCCAGGTCCAGCACCACGTCGCCGTTCGCCTTGTCCACGTTCACGCAGCCGGGGAATGGGTGGGCTCCGCAGCCGAGGTTGAGGATCACAGGTCCACCTTGTTCAGCTCTACGGCCCTGCGGTTCGGGTTGAGGATGTGGGTCACGGACCCCTCGATCACCCGGATCGGGCGGTTTGGTTCGGTGGAGAACTCCAGGGTGACCCGCTCACCCGAGCAGCGCGACAGAGCATCGCGGGCGTGGGAGAGGGTGAGGCCCGTGGGGTAGGGCAGCTCGCCCTCCACGGGGATCGCGGTGGCGACCATGCCCTGGCCTGGTGATGAGGCGTGCATGTGGAGTTCCCCGCGCACCACGTCGATGCGAACCGGCACCTCGTCGCCCTCCTTGATGACCACCATGAGGCCGAGACCCTCCAGCAGCGCCTTGCGGTCCAAGGTGACGTTGTGGGCGAGGTCCAGGTTCATCGGGAGCGGCTTGCGGTCGTACTGGGGGAGGGTGGTCCACAGGCTGATCCCCGCGCTGGAGAAGATGGCCGCTCCGCCCGACGTGGTGATGGTGACCTCGGACTCACCGAAGGTCTTGGCGGCGAAGTCCAGGGTGGAGCGGAGGATGGCGAAGTCCAGCCCCTCCGGCGCGAGACAGAAGGCGAGCCGGGTGCCCGAGAACGCCTCGGCCTTGCCCTCGGGGAAGAACGTGATGGAGCGGTGCCGGCCCTCGCGCCCGTCGGCGGCGTAGGTGATGAGCGGCAGCAGGTCCCACGCATCGAAGGCGACGGGCGCGGACGTGCCGTCCCAGTTCAGCTTCGGGTAGGAGTCGGCCGGGGCGGTGGGGAGGGTGATGCGCGAGGTCATGGTCTCGATGCCGAGCGAGTCGTCGTCGTCCAGCGTGAGGTCCACGTTGCCCTCCATGAGCGACACCGCCTTGGCGACCGTCTTGGCCGGGACGAGCACGTCACCGGGCTCGGACACCTCGCCGCCGCAGGGCACCCGGATGTAGGACTCGCCGTCGCCGCCCGTGACGAAGATGCCGTCGGTGGTGGCCTCGATGAAGATGCAGCCGTGGGCGAGCAGGTGGGAGTTGGCCTTGGTCAGACCCGCGGCGATCTTGAGCCCGTCCGCGAAGTCGGGAGCCTCGATGGAAGCCTTCACAGCAGATCCTCCAGCGCCTCGATGGCGCGGCCGAGGGGCGAGTCGGCCACCACCGGCACACCGCCGTCCATGATCCCGAGGACCGTCTGAGCGGCCTTGGCGATGGCGTCGCGCTCCTTGGTGGCCTTGGTGGCCTCGGCCTCGCACTCCTCGGCCCAGTCCTGGGCAGCCTTGGCCTCGTGCTCGGCCTCGTCCAGCGAGTCGCGCATCTGGTCCAGCATGTAGTGAGGGGCGACGAGGCGCTCGAAGTCCCCGATGCTCATGTGGAGGGTGAGGCCGTAGACGTTCTCGTTCTCCACGATGATGTGGTCGCGGAGGTCGGCGGGCAGCTTGGACAGGGCGTCCTTGGTGAGTAGTGAGGTCATGGGTTCTCCTTGCGTGAGGGGTTGTGGGATCGTATTACAGATCGGGGAACAGGTCAAGCACGCCCGAGTCATCAGTGGGGACGGGCGACGGCGCTGGCGGAGGGGACTGTCCCGCCTCGTACTCCAACTCGGAGGCGTGCCGGACGCGGTGTCGGGCAATCGCCAGGTACTTGTCGTCGTCGTCCCGGTCGATGCCGATGCCGTCGAACCCGAGCCGCTCAGCGGCAACCATCGTCGTCCCCGAACCGCAGAACGGATCAAGCACCGTGCCACCCGGAGGGGTCACCATCCTGACCAACCACTCCATGAGAGCCACCGGCTTCACGGTCGGATGGTCGTTCCTCATTCCCTCGGGCAGCCCGGCGTTGCGCTCAGACTTGGCGGTCTTGGCACAGTAGAAGAACCGGGAGGCACCGCCCGAGTCACCGTAGAGGTGGTACTCGACACCCTCGGAGCGCAGGCTGCCGTCCGCCGACCCTTCAAGGGCAGCGCCGCCACCGACCCCAACTGAGGCTTTGGCAAGGTGGGGTCCATCACCACCAGCGGGCTTGCCGGAGGTCAGGGTGCCGGTCTGCTCGTCCAGCACCCCACCCGCCTCGGGGTCGAGGATCACGTTGGCGGGCCAGCGGCCTTGGGTGGTTTCCCCGACAGCCCTGGAGCTGCCAGCCAGAGACCCGTCCATACGGCCCACGTAGGCGTTGTTGTCGGCCTCTTTGTAGTCCCACTCCCGCAAGGGTCGGCTGCCGCCATCAACTCGCGTGGCGTCGATGTTGATTGCGCCCGTGCCGTGGGTGAGCACGTTCTTGGCGACCGTCGCCTTGCGGCCGTCAACCCGAAGGGGCTTGCGGGCGAGGATGATCGGCTCGTGGGCTGGCTTTAGGGCCGTGCCAAGCGGCTCCAGGCTCATCAGCCAGGCCGGGTCGGGGAGTCCGCACCAGGAGCAGACAGCGGCCATCGCTGCTCGCCCTCCACCGTGATCGTCAAGGATGGTCCGTCGAGGCTCACTTCGACCTGGATCGACTCCAACACCTGCGTCGTGATCGCCTCGATCTTGTGGTGACACGTCTCGCACAGCGCCACCAAGTTCTCCGAGCGGTTCGTCCCCCCGAACCGGAACGGCACCAGATGGTGGACATGCAGTTCGGTCAACCTCTTGGGCCTGGCTCCACACGACCGGCACCCGCGGTCCCGCTTGCGGATCTCCGCTCGACGGTTCTTCCATCCCGGCCCGTACCGAAGCATGTCCGTGTCCCGCCGCTTCTGCCCCGCTGCCGCGCACTCCGTCGAGCAGAACAGCCGCCGGGAGCGGCGCTGGTCCCTGGACTTCTTCTCCGTCGGCATGCCGCAGTTCGCGCACGGAATCATCATCGGACCCCTGGTGGATCGGAAGGTCGGAACCCCCAGCGCCCTCCGTCGGCGGGACACCACCATCTCGCTCCGGCCGATCCTCGTCGCCACCTCGGCGTCCGGCATCGTCCCCAACCAGGACTCCTGCTCCGCCGTCCAGGCATGTGCATCGTGCAGACCCATACCGAGACTCTACGGCCTTGACCGTTGCCTTATGCACCGAAAGTGACTTCGGGAAACCCGATCCGTACAACCATTGGATCTGGTCACGAATCTCGAAACCGCCCAGTCGGATCGCCATACCCATGAGGTCCACGGTGCGGGAACCGGCGAAGCACAACAGATGCCCGCCCGGTTTCAGCACCCGCAGGCACTCCTTCCACACGGACGGGCCGGGGACGAAGCTGTCCCACTCCTTGCCCATGAACCCGCCGCCACCGTGGTCGTAGTCGTCGCCTGCGAGCCAGTGGCGCAGCACCTCTGCTGCGTCCGGCTCCCGGGAGAGGCCGTAGGGCGGGTCGGTGACGATGGCATCCACCGACCCGTCAGCCATCCCTGCTAGAACCTCCAGCGCCACCCCTCGGTGCAGTTGGATCATGGGCGGGTCTCCTTCTTGTAGGTCTCGCAGGCACACATCAGTGCGCCGCAGGGGTGGTGGGGGAGGTGGTGAACGTGGTCGTAGTAGTCGTGGCCGCAGCGGCAGAACTCGTCCTCGTGGAGCCACTCGTCGGAGCGGTCCCGGGTGGCGAGGACGATGAACCCGCCGACCAGTCCGAGGACCATCAGCACCCATGCGGTGACGAACACGCCGACGAGCAGCTCATTCACCGGCCGTGCTCCTTGAGCACCTTGATGACGGTCTCGGTGGCGACGGTGACGGCCACCTGAATGACCAGGATGCCGACGATGACGCCGACCAGGACGTAGATGGCGGCGGTCAGGATGTCGTTCATGTGGATCTCCTTGCGGTAGGGGTCCCCCGAAGCGTAATGCAGTTCGGGGCTGGGGTCAAGCGCGAGCCCGCCCCCACCGAGCGGGAGGTGGGGGCGGGTGCCGGGTGTCGCTAGACGGTGGTCGGGTTACAGGGTCAGCGACCAGTGGGAACGACCACGGCCGTTGTCGTAGAGCCGACGCTGGCACTCCACCTGCTGGGCGACGGAAGCCCCGCGGTGGGGGAACTCGGGGCAGACGGAGCGCCAGGTGCTGGCGAGGAACTGCGCCAACCCATAGGCCGATGAGCGGGGGTTCTGTGCGGTCGGGTTGAACCGGGACTCGCGGTAGATGACGTAGCATGGCAGGAGGTCGTTCCCGTTGCAGACCTCGATGCCCTGGACTGAGCACTTCTGCTGGCTGGGGGAGTGGCAGGGCGGCACCTCGGCAGCCTTCGCTGCGGCTGCCTCCATCCAGCGGTTGAACCAGTAGGCCCGGGTCCACTCATTCACCCAGTAGGCGTCGATCCAACCCTGGATCACTTCGGGCGAGTGGGTCGCTTGGACCTCGGCCGGGGTCTCCGACCAGTGGTGGTAGACGGCACCTGCGGTCGCCTGGGGGGCAGCGAGGGCGAGGGAGGCCATGACGGATAGGGACGCTATGAGCTTCTTCATGGGCTTCATGGCTAGCAGATGTTACGGATTGGTTACAAGCGTGGCAGGGGACGGCCTGCGTTGTGGTTCAGCCGGTCTTGGATCTTCCTGGTCTCCTCGCGCGCCCACGCCGACGGCATGAGGTGCCGGTAGGCGGCGATGTCGAGGACTGACTGCTCGTAGGAGAACCCGTCGCGGATGCGCTGCTGGACAGCGGCGACGAACTCCGGGCCAGGGAGGGCGAACAGGGCAGCGACCCCCTCGGCGTACTCGATCTGTTCGGGGGTCACAGCGGGCCGAACTCCCCGATCCAGACGGCCTCTGCCCACGGCTGGGTCAGGCCGTAGGGGCGAGGGGCCTTGTCGTCGGGGTGTGCCTCGGTCCAGTTCTCGCCAGTCCGCACCACGTAGGTTCCACTGAGCGACCAACGGCCCAGCTCGCCGGAGGCGAGGAAGTCATCAAGGGCAGCGTTCCAGCCGGTCGGGAAGGTGCAGAAGAACCGGCCCCCGGTGGTCAGCAGGGACCGCAGGTGGTAGATCGCCTCTATCGCCGCATGGGGGTAGTCCCGGCCGTCGTCCAGCCCGACGTGCTCGATCGTGGAGATGGAGATGATGGTGTCGTAGGTGCCCTCGATGTCGAACACGTCAATGTTCTCCACGCCGGGGGCCACCTCGAAGCGGTCCATGATCCGGCGCGACGGCAGGGCGATGGAGTCCTCGTAGTGGCTCAGGACGTTGCCGACCTCCAGCACTCTCCCCATGCGGCCCTCCCAGTTGTGGCGGATGATGATGAACTGCTGGGCCATCGCCAGCTCCACGGCCCGCTCGTTGAGGATCGTGGTGTTGTAGGGGTGGTCGAAGGGCTGGAGGGTGGTGCCGTTGGCAAGGTGGATCATGGGTCCCCGATCAGAACGGCCACAAGTCGACGCCCGGCGTCGTCTCGGGCTGCCAGTTCGTCAGGCCGCAGTCGGTGAGCACGAGGTCTGAGGCCGATACTGAGGTGACGCCGTGGGCCACCAGCTCGTTCTCCAGCATCTGCCTCGCCCGCACCTTCGCGGCCAAGACCTCGTGCTCCTCCGGCTCATCCTCGCCCAACTGCACCCGCGCCTTGAGCACCTTGAATCGCTGGCGCTGGCCGTTCAAGTGGAAGTCGACGCGGAGTGTGGCGAGCACGGCCCACGGGAGGCCCACCCTCCCGTCGTAGTCGCCGCGGGCGTAGGGCGTGTGGAGGGAGATGTTGCCGTGGCCGATTTCGCAGGTCACCTCGCCGTGGACCTTGTGGTGGTTCGCTCGCATCACTTCTCCCGGGACGTGAGGTGCCAGCCCGAGCACATGCCGCAGAAGTAGACGCGGGCCTCCTGGCGGTGCTCCAGGCCGTTGCGGCGCTGGGAGCGGGCGTGGCTCAGGGCCGTGCGGGCCTCAGACTCGGAGCGGTACCTGGCCTTGCGGGTGGGGCAGTTGCCGCGCTGGCGGCGGAAGGTGCGCTTCACGGTTCACTCCTTGTGGGTGATGATGACCCGGATGCCGGTCTTGGCGGTCGGGTCCTTGATGGGTGCGAGGAAGCAGACGTAGGCGACGTGGGTGCCGTTGTCGTCGGGGACGACGCCGTGGTCCACGATGCCGTCGATGATGCCCTTGGCGGTCGGGTGGATCGCGTCGGGGTCGGGGAGGGGACCCTTGGGGTAGATCGGCTGGAACATGATGCCGATGCGGTCGAGGCCCTTGGGGACCTTCGCCATGCGGCAGCCCTGGAGGCCGGCCTCGCGCCACGCCTTGCGGATCTTGGCCGACTGGTGGTGGTGGACGTTGCGCTCCGCGTTGGCGAGGTGTGGTCGGCCCAGGTGTGTGATGTCGAACACGTAGACGCCGCTCATCCGGCGTCCTTCTTCGCTGCCTGCCTCTTGGCGTAGTTCAGGCGGACACAGACCCGGCACACGTTGTTACCGTCAGGTCTGACGTAGGTGTTCTCAGCGTTGCGCGGATGGCCGCGCAGGCAAGCCCCCTGCTTGATGGCGATGGCCGAGGGGGCGAACCCTCGAATCCAGTTCTCCCGGGCCGTGACAGGTTCCAAGTGGTCGGGGTTACAGCAGATTCGGTTCCGACACAAATGGTCCAGTTGGAGCCCGTCCGGCACCGGGCCGCGGAGTGCTTCGTAGGCGTAGCGGTGTGAGGATGTGCCGCGAAGCCTGCCGTACCCCTTACTGCCGTCCTTGGTCCCCAACCACACCCAGCACCCATTCGGGCCACTCTTGTCCACCCTGGTCCAGAACCATTCTGCCCGCGAGGGGCGGACGCCTGACGGGTCTCCGTACTTCTTCCAGCGGTGGTAGTGGGCATGACACCAGCCACGCGCCCATGCCCAACGGTCACACCCCTCAATCGTGCAGGGGCCTCGGCCATGATCCTTCCCCCTCACGTCGCGAGCCAGTCGATGGTGAAGGTCCAGCAGGTCACGACTCGGCTCCGTGTCCGTCGATCACGCGGTATTGGCCTTGCGGGCCGCTTCCTTCTTCGTGTCCTCGATGAACATAAGGATCAGCCGAAGCTCGTGCAGGATCGGCGGGCCGAAGGCGAGCGACACGGACTCCACGCGCTCGTCCTTGGGCCACGGGCCGTCGGTGAGGGTGAGGTCGAGCATCTTCACGAAGTCGAAGCCGATGAAGTCGCAGGCCGCTTGGGCCACGGCCCACAGGTAGCCCGAGTCCTTCGGGCCGGCATCCATGTAGACGCTGATCGGGTCACCCACGGTCATCCACCTCGTAGGGGGTGACGAGGTAGGTGAAGTCGCCCGCCTCGTAGGTGAAGATGCCATCCCGGCCAGACCGCTCGAAGGAGCCGTGGGTGTCCTCGATCCACGCCTCGGCCTCGTCGGGGGACGAGAACACGCCGTCCACGAAGGTGAGGTCGTCGTAGAACGACTGGAGGACGTAGACCTCGGCGGGTGAGCCGACCGGCCTGGCCACCGCGATCTTGGGGGCTGGGTTGTCCTCGGTGGCGATCCCGAATCCGAGCAGGAACGCGACCGAGGCGATGAGGACGCCGCCGAGGGCGAACTTGGTGTCTCGGGTCACAGCGCCACCGTCCGCTCGTGGAAGTCCTCGTTGGGCTTGGGGCCGACGTAGGTGACGTAGATGTCGGCCTTCCCGTCCTTGACGTTGCGGCACGTCGCGAAGAACTCCCCGGCTTCACAGCCGCTCATCTCGCCGCGCTTGATCCTGCTGGCGAGGGTCGGGTGGTGCTTGTCGATCTTCACCACGGCGCCGGGGTTGGCCCGGAGGTGCTCGAACAGGGGGACGTACTTGCCGCCAGGGTTGATGAACCGCTTGGGCTTGGGGATCTCGTTGACGAGGGTGAACTTGATGTCGGGCATGGGCTTGCCTCCTGGGTAGGGGTTGATGGATGGACTGTAATGCATGTTGGCGATGGGGTCAAGAACTCTCGCGGTTGATCCCTGCCATGAGGGAACTGTGAAGCTGGACGGCCATCTGCTCGGCTGCCGCCTCCGAGAATCCAGCCTCCATGCAGGACTCGCGGTAGGAGGACATCGCGTCGGGGATGGAGCGCACGGACTCCATGAGGTGCATGAGGGCGAACCCCATCATCATCGTCGGGCTGTCGTCGCTGTCCGTCACGACGCGCTCGTCTTGGGGCGGTTGATCGCATCGAGCTGCGTCCGGGTGAGGACCGGGTGGTCGAAGGCGGTCAGCATGGCCTCGATGGTCCCCCGAAGCTCGTCAGGGGACTCGTAGGACTGCACGTCCGCCGCGGTGTAGCCCCGGACGGACCCGTCGTGGTTGTAGAACACCTCGATGATGTCGTAGGTGGGGCCGAACAGGTCGTGCTCGGTCAGCAGGACTTGGTGGTTCCAGGTGGTCATGTGGCCTCCTTGGTGGCAGGGTTCATGGCTGATTCCTGACCATTCCGGTCGGGAATGGGGGAAATGGTGGGAATGGCGATCACCTGACCGCCCTGGCGGCGAAGGACCAGAGATCCTCACCCTCGCGCCGGAGGCAGGTGCGGCCCCTGACGACCACCCGGGTCACGGCGTGGGACTCGTGGGCCTCGAAGCCCTGCATAGACCGCACGATGGCGCGGATCACGGAGATGTCCACGGGATCGGGGTCCGCGAGCCCGTGCTTGGCTCGTTCGGCGGCGATGCGCCGGCCGAGGCCGTCCAGCATCTCCTTGGCGCCCTCGGGGTCCGAGAGCGGGTACCGGTTCGCGAGGAAGTAGCCGCGCTCGTAGCCGGTGGGTTCGCGGGTCCTCAGCCGATCGACGGTCACGGAGAAGATCGGCATCAGCCCGCATCCTCCCCGGCCAGGAAGCGTCGGGCCAGCTCCGAACCGACGGCGGTGACGACGGCGTGGGGTTCCATCGCGGCGGCCCCTACGGCACGGGAGACCTTGCGGATCGGGTCCAGCTCGCACAGTTCGTCGTCAATGGAGCCGATGAGTCCGACGGCCATCATGAACCCGGCGATGGAGTCCACCGAGAGGTTCAGGCCGTCAGCGAGGATCTGGTCGACCACGCTGTCGACATGGGGCTTGAGGCCGGAGCCCTCGTACTCCTTGGCGTGCTCGGTGAGCAGGTCGGCCGAGGCGCAGGGGCGGCGGAGGTATTCGTTGGGGTCGGACATGGGGGGCCTCCTTGGGGTAGGGAACGCCCTCATCGTAATGCAAGTTCAGGTAGGGGTCAAGAAGGAGCGCCGATGTCGCTGGGGGTCAGCAGACGAGACTCGATCTCGGTCATCAGCCCGGCGAGGTCGTCGCGAGTGGTGTCGTTGGGGATGTCGATGCGGAACTCCCGACGCTTGCCGGGCCGGTCGGGGTTGGGGATGCCGAGGGTGAACTTGATGCGGCCGTTCTTGCGGTGGGGGTTGGTCGGCGGGGACTTGAGGATCTGCCCCCGGCGCGAGACTGCACCTGCGGCCCGGTAGGCGGTGAACACCTCGCCGCACTCGCGGTAGTACCGCTCGATGTCGGCCCGGAACCACCGACGGTGACGCTCTCCGACGGTGGAGGGGATCGGCTGGGGGAAGCAGGGGCGCTCGGCGTGCTGACGGACCCGCTCACGGGTGATCCCGAGCACGGCGGCGATGTCGGTCAGGTTCACCCCCGGGCGAGGGGTGGGGAGGGGCTTGGGCTTGGGTGGGGGTGGGAGCGTGAGGCGCTGGTGGTACCCGGTCAGCCAGGGCCGGCCTCGGAACCCGGCGCGCTGGGCCTCCTGGATGGTGTTCACGTTCTCCCCCGTGAGGGCTTTCCAGTCGCCCTGGAGGGTGCGGCTCTCGAAGAAGGCGCTCTCCAGCAGGAACCGCATGAGCTTGCGCCGCTGAGCGACGTGGGCTCGGTACTCGCCGCTCCAGCGGGCGTAGGGGGTGCAGTCGTCGGCAGTCGGGTCCAGCATTTGGCATCTCCTCGGTAGGGAACGCCACTCACTGTAATGCAAGTAGGGCTGGAACGCAAGAGATGGCGGTCGGGGTGGAGGGAGTCAAACCCTCGCCAGACGGTCCCGAACCGCCCGTGCAGCCGTTACACCACACCCCGGAGAATGCACGGGGTGTTACGGCCCGTCAGACCGTCAGCCCCGCCATCGCGGGGTAGGTGGGACCTGGGTGGAGCGCATGGCGAAACCGTACTACAGGCGGATTTGGGGTGCAAGGAGCCCAAGCAGGGACAGCGGGTAGACCTCGAAGTCCGCGAACATGAACTTGTCCACCCGTTGCCGCGCCAGGGTGGCGTTGCGGGCGTCGATGTCGAATCCGACGGCATCTCGCTCCAACTCATTCGCCACCATGAGGGTGGTGCCGGAGCCGGCGAACGGGTCGAGGACGACGCCGGGGCGCCACTTGGTGCCGTCGTCGGGGCACTCGCACTCCGACCAGCCGATGGTGGTGGTGGAGCGCACGACGTGCCCGGGGTTGCCGCCGTCGACCTCCCACGCGTTCACGCTTTCCCCCTTGCGGTCCCCATCGAAGTGGTTGACCACTCTGCCGCCGGTGGTGCTCACGTACTCCGGCTCCGACGTGATCCGTTCCGATGGTGCCCCGCACACGGTGCACACCTTCGCCGGGACCATCGACTTGATCGGCCGCTCACACAGCGCCGGGGGATACACGGCGTAGTGGCTGGGGGGGGGCGGCCTCGGCGTGCGGGGGCCGGGGGCGCGCTGCGGGGGGGGGGGGCCGGCCCCGGGGGGGCCGGGGGGGCCGGCGCCCCCCCCCCCCGCTGTAGGGGGCGGTGGGGATCACCCAGTAGTCGAGCGGCGGGGCACCGTTGGGGTTGGACGCACCATCACCGCCCACCTTCCCCGCGTCGCGGTGCCCCGTGCGAGCGCGTGACGCATCGTCGGGGTGCTTGTGCGCCGTCCGCACCGCGTCGAGGTCGAAGTACCGCTTGCCGTACGGCGTAGCGATCGTCATGTAGCTCGTGGCGGGTCGGAACTTGTCGCCCAACGCACCCACCGGCGGGTTCGGACGGCACCACGCCACCACGTTCCGCACCCGCCACCGCCCAGCGGGCGACTCCTCGCCGGTGAGCAGGTTCCGCCCGTAGGCGAGCGACAGGTGGTACAGGTGCGGAATCCCGCACAGAGACTTCGGGAGGGGCCAGCCTCGGGCGGGGGTGCGACGCGACCAGTTGCCGCCGTCGGGGTGGTACGTCGGATCATCGCCGTTGCCTGAGCCGCTGTACGTGTCCCCGAGCTCCACACAGATCGACCCGTGCGGGGCCAGCACCCGCCGCCACTCGGCCGTGAGCGCAAGCAACGTGTCGAGGAACGTCGCCGGGTCAGGCTCCGACCCGATCTCGCGATGCTTGTCCGGGTGATCGGCTGGCAGATAGGACCGCAACGCCAGGAACGGCGGCGAGGTCATCACGAGGTCCACGGACCCATCCGGGGTGGCGGCGAGGCAGTCCCGCACGTCACCGACGATGTAAGTGGAGCGGTTGATGGTCACAGATGGCCTCCAGGTGTGTAGGGGTGGTCCTCAAACCGTACTACATGTTCGGTCCATCCGTCCATGTGGCGTTGGTCACGTTCTCGAGCGCCCTCAGCACCCCTCAGACCCCCTCGATGCACCCCGTTCTCCACCCCCAGATGCAATACATCCTGGTAAACACCGTTTTCGACGGCCCATTTCCGCAGGTCAGCCCCCATTTCCCCCCAAATAGGTAGGGATTAGGGTCGCTTGACATCGAGGCGAGATCGTTGTCCACCATCCCGACTTGAAATCGCGGCGGAGAGGCGATTAACGTGACCGGCGTCCCCTTGGCTTCGGGGGTACCCCGATGGTGAGGGTGACCCAAGCGAGGAACGAGCAAGGGCGGGAGGCGGACAGAGGGAGGCTGCGCCACCCATCTCGGCGTCCCCTTGGGTTTGTCTGGCCCTTCGAGGGTGCCAGGTGGTTTCCCTAGACCCACTCTCGGGCCGGAGCGGCCTCCCTGGTGGTTGGCCAGTCGCGTCCGGGGTTCGGTCTGGTCGGCGGAGCGATGTTTCATTGGTAAACATCGGCTGAGTTGCAATACGAGTTGACCGGCGACCGAGGCGAGATGGCGAGCGCTACGGCGAACCGAGCCCGCCGGCCGATTTGCGAGTAAACCCCAGTGTATCAAACCCTAGCGGTACTTGTCAAGTCCTAGTCTTGTGACATATCGCACACTAGGAATCGCTTCAGTTCTATCGCTCATGGGCCGATACTGGAGCCATGACGACTTCACCCCGATCAACGTTCCCCGCGCCCATTGGCGCGGTCGTTCGCGCGTCCGTACTCGGCAAGCCCCTCACGGCATCTGTGACCGGCTACACCATCCGGACCTTCGGCGCCCACGAACACTGGACCGACGTACCGTGCTACATCCTCGATCGGTTCGGCGCATGGCCAGTCCGTGATTGCGAGGTAGTCAAGTGACCTTCCTCCGCATCACCTTCCGCACCATCACCTTCCTGCCCAGCGCGATCCTCACCCTCGTGGGGATGCTGCTGACCCTCACCGGATGTCTCCTCATGGCTCTAGGGCTCACCCTGCGAATCTGTGGTGGTCTCATGAGTGGAGTGCTCATCGTCACATGTACGCGCCGAGCGTGCGCTAGGCCGCTATGTGATGTTTGTCCGATCGGACGATCATGGTTTCTGGGATGCCATCGGACCTACTACGCGAAAGGTTGCCGATGGTTACCTTTCGGAATGGGTCGCCGCGAACGTCCCTGTTGACGAGGGCGTCGACCTTTAGGTCAATCGACCCCCACCCCTACCCCTACCCCTACCCCTACCCCTAGAGGAGATAAGACAATGTTCTACGCTGGATCTAACATCCCTGGCTTTCTGCCGATGGCAGACAGCCCCGCCATGTTCGCTACGTTCGCGGATGCGAAGGCCTGGCTACTGGATGAGCTATCCACCGACGACCCCGAGCGTGGCGACGCCATGAGCGCGATTGCCGAAGATCTCAACTTGTGCAGATCACATGGCGAAACCGAGTTCTACGATGTTGCCTTCAGTGTCGATGACGATGGCGAACCAGAGGCTCATGACCTCGGCATTGCCTACTGGATCACATGGGAGGCTACCGACTGCGCCCATTGCGGCCAACAGGCCACGATGGTGGGCGAGGACCCTAGCTCATGGGAGGATCTTCCCGTGTGCGAAGCGTGTCACGCCTAGAGATCGGTAGGTCTAGCTACCCTCCCCCGGCCACGGCGGGACGGGGGAGGGTATCGGGACCGATCGGTACCCACGAAACCCTACCTAGCCTAGGAGGCTACCTAAATGCAACGATCAGATATCCCTACTCCTCGCACCGTCCGCACCGCTACGGCGCACGCGCCTGCCAGGATCACGCGCCAGATCAAGCGGACCGCGGTTCGTGCCGAACGGCGCAACGTGGCCGCGGAGATCGCGGCCGCGGTCGCGGAGCTGCACGCGTTCGACGGTGAGACGATTGACCATCGGCCCACCCGCACCGCGAACCAATAGGTAGGATCTACTAGACGCCTAGGGCACCCTAGGTTATAAAGGTCTCACCCCCTCGGTGATCGGAATCTACCGGCCCACCCCCCCCCCCCCCCGGGTGGGCCGGTAGCTCCCGACAATCGGGAACCCCTACAACATGAGCCCTGGAGGCTATGAGATGCACCAATCAGACTTCCCCACCCCTCGCGCCGTCCGCAACGCGACGGCCTACGCGCCGGCCAGGATCACGCGCCAGGCTAAGCGAACCGCGGCGCGGTTCGAACGGCGCAACGTGGCCGCGGAGATCGCGGCCGCGGTCGCGGAGCTGCACGCCGACGCGGAGGTGGACGCGTGAGCACCCCCACCCCCACCCCCACCCCCACCCCCACCCCCTACCGCCGAACCGTCTACCTCGCGGAAGGGTGCCGACCGGCCCCTGACCCCTCGCGGCTCTTTCGGCCCCTCGCTGACCTCGCCCACGAGGGCCACTACACGCCATCGGACCTCATGCACGATGCCGCCTGGCTTATGGCGCACGCCACCGGCCCCGTCATATTCTACTGGGCGGCGCGGTCGGGCGGCGGAACCGCCATCGGCACAGACCCCGCGCTGGTCTCGTGGCCGGGGTATGGTGGCGACTCCTACCGGGTGACCGTGACCCGCGAGGAGCGCGGCCATTGGACCGCCACCGTCGAGGGGGTGAACGCGTGAGCCGCTTCGATACCCTCCCCTCCCCTCTCCCTCTCCCCCCCGGGGCGCGTGAACTGTTCTACGAGTGGCACGGTGGCCAGTGGTCGGCCCTCTACTCCGCGGCATCGTGTGATGGCATCGTGCGATGGTCGACGGTCTCCCGACTGGCCCGCGAGCTGGAGAATGACGCGGCCGACGCGGCGCGATCCGATGATCCTGCCGTGTCCGCGGATGCCCGGGACCTCGCGGAGCTGGCCCGGTGGGCCGAAACGCTCGCGGAGACGAACCCCTACGCCGCGGGGTACCTCCCGGTGCCCGACTCCGGTGGCTACATGCTCGCGGCGGTCACCGACGACGGCGGTACGTTGTGCGAGTGGTGCGTTGTCGACCCCGGCAACCCCTGCCACCCGTCCGCCGACGGCAATGATGGCGACGGGTGGGCCGTCGTCGCGTGGACTCACTCCGGTGATGTGGACGGCCCTGAATGGTGCGATCATTGCGGCCGCGAGTGGACTGGACACAACCCCGACGATGGCGACGATTGACCATCGGCCCACCCGCACCGCGAACCAATAGGTAGGATCTACTAGACGCCTAGGGCACCCTAGGTTATAAAGGTCTCACCCCCTCGGTGATCGGAATCTACCGGCCCACCCCCCACCCCCCCCGGGTGGGCCGGTAGCTCCCGACAATCGGGAACCCCTACAACATGAGCCCTGGAGGCTAAGCAATGACCACCGAAACCTACGTTCACAGTTTCGCCCCTACCTACCGGTCCTCGCGGCTCGCGGGAACCCCCTACCGGCCCTGCCTGGAACCGGGGTGTGATGTCGTCACGCTAGACCCCCTGCACGACATCGACACCTACCGCGAGGACGGCGGATTTGCCGCGGTGTGTGCGTGCGGGGAGACCGCGCACGCGGCGACCGAGGACGCCGCCATCGACGCGCTAGCGTGCCAGTAGCCCCCCTACCCCCCCGCCTGAAATGGGCCAAACGAACTAGTTGACAACCTAGGGTGACCTAGGGAAGATAGAGACGAAACCCCTACACAAGCCTGGAGGCTACGAAATGACCAGTACCACCCCCGTCCTGCCCACCTTCCGCAACTTCTCAACCTGGCACCTGGCCGACCTCGCGGGGTGCGGATCGCCCGACCGCCCCGACGGTATCGGCGTGAGCCCTCCCGCTGACATGTCCACCGTGCAGCCCACCCCCGGGGCGTTGTTCCTCCGGTGGGTGGCGGATGACCTCGCGGAACGGATCGCGTACATCTTCGAGGACCTCGACCCCGCGTGCTGTGACCTCGCCCGCGAGCTTGAGGAGGAGCTGCGCGAGGTTGCCGACGGGGCCGTACCCGTCTACACGGGCGAGCGGTGGGCCGTGTTTGCCGACCTCGCCGCGTACAACGAGGACCCCGGCGACATCGGCGGATGGCCCGCTGACCTCACCGATGCGGCCGGCGTGGCCCTCTACATGATCGCGGAGCGACTGGCCCTGGCCCTGGTCGAATCGTGGGCCGAGGAACTGGCCGCGGAGGTGGACGCGTGAAGGTGCCCCCGGCCACCCTGGAGGCAATGCGCGACGCGATCGCCCCGCTCGACACCCCCACCGCCCGCTGCGCGTACCTGCGCGGGGAGTTCCCCCGGGCCGAGCTGGTCAAGGATCTTGACCGTCGGTATCGGTGGGACCTACTACACGCGGCCCTGCCGGCATCGTGGATCTGCGCGGAGTTGTACGACGACGCGGGGTGCCATGACGCCCATATCGACACGGCCCTACGCGCCATCGTGCCCCCCCTGGTGGACGCGTGAGCGTGCAGGTCGAGTGCTCGGTATGCGGCGGTGGATTCCCGCTGCACGATTACAACGTCTGCCAGGGCGGGCGATGGCTCCCCGCTGTCACCCGGCGCGACGTGATGGAAGTCCTGGCCGACGTGGGCACGCTAGGGGACGCCGCGGCCCTCCTCGGCGTGCGCCCGACCCGCGTTAGCAACTGGGCGGCGCGCCATGAGGACTTCCCCGCCCCTGTCGGCCGTGTCGGCCGATGGCCCGTCTACATCCTGTCCGCCATCGTGACATGGGCGGAATCGTCCGATCGAATCGCTTGACTTTCCCTGTCACCTAGGTAAGATACACCTATCCCTACTGCGCCCCGGAGGTGCCACATGATGACCGAAACCCCCCCCACCCCCTCCCCCCTCACCCCCGACGAGGTGCTGGCCCGCGACCTCGTTGCCGGCGATCCTTCCTTCGGTGCTCCGGCATCACTCACCCTGCCCGACGGCCGGAAGCTCGTCATGGTCATCGACCACGACGAGTGGTCGAACCCGATGGATGACATGGGGGAGGGGACCTGGACCGGACGTGTCGAGTTCAGCAACCGCGACCCCTACACCGGGCACGACCGACGGCCCGACGGAATGGACGGCCGAGCCCGCAAGCTCCGCGTGGGCCGCGGTGGCGATCCGGTCTGGTGGCAGGTGCCCGCCGACGTGCCCGACGATGCCATCCCCACGATGGCCCGCAACATTGAGGATCTACTTGAGTACGGCTACTCCGTCGTCGTTGTCAAGCTCCGCGAGACCGTGACCGACTCCCGCGGCGAAGCCCACACCGTGACCGTCAGCATGGCTTCGATGGGCGGGATCGAGCCCTTCCCTGACGCCGACTACCTAGCCGACGTGGCCGCGGATCTGGTCGCGGAGGTGCTCGCGTGAGCACGATGACCTACTACTACGACGGACACGCGCCATGCGAGGTGCTCCACACCTGGGCCGACGGTTTCGGCAACTGGCATGTCACCCTGGAAACCGAGGGGGTGCGGGCCACCATCCCCCCCGCCGCGGAGGCTCGCGATGCCATCGTGGCGGAGCTGGAGGATCGTGGATCGCCGTCCTTCGACCCGGCAAGCATCGGCGTTCGGCTTGAGGAAGTCATGCCCACCGATCGCGGCATCCAGTGGGTTTACGCGGAGGTGCCGGCGTGATCCGCCACGCGGGCGGAACCCCCGATGCTCGGTATGAGGTTGTTCGGATCGGACATAGCCACAACACGGAAGGCTGTTACGAGGCTCGGTTTTGCGGGGAATGGGTTACGTTGTCCCGAACCGAGCAAGGGGCATGGGAAGGCGCAAAGCGCCACCAACGGAACCGGGGTATGGCATGACCTCGGTTGACCGATGGCTCACTACCGACCCTCGCGACGAGGAATGGTGCCAGTACGAGGAATGGTGCTCGGTCAATGAGCTGGACCCTTGCGGGCCAGATGGCGAGGTCGACCCGGATAACTGGGAAGCGTTCCAAGAAGCATTGGAGCCGGAGTACGACCCGGAGCCGGATTACGAACCCTTCCGCGATGATCCGTCGCTCGACTACCTCGCATGACGACCGAAAACACTCGCCCGTCTAGTGTTCGAGGAAGGGCAAGTGACCCCTTGACCGCGAAACCCTCAAGCATTACCATGATGACGAAACCCTACGAAGGAGACCTATGACCCCCTACTACATCTGCAACAACCTCCACCCCGTCAAGCGCGAGAACTGCCCCGCCTGTGGTGAACAGTTCCTCCCCGAACTCGACCCCGGCGAGGTGCGGGCCAGACTCGAAACCGAGGTGGCTACCGTCGCCCGCGCCCTGCGCGAAGCGTTCCCTTCCATCCCTTGCGACGAGGATGGACGGGAGGATTACGCCGCGATCGCCGAAGTTGCCCTGTCGGCGTCATCCCACGTCGGATGGATCGGCAGCGATCTCCACGCCGCCGTCTGGATCGACCACCCCTACCAATCCAGCCATGTCACCGTGCAAGGATGGCTCGGGGACGAGGGCGAGACCCTCGTGGAGACCCTGCCGGTGGAGGTGTGGTCGTGATCCGCCACGCGGACGGAACCACCGAGGCACGCGCCTCGTTGGGCCAGCGGCCCGCCCTAGTCGCCCTCCCGGTGCTGTTCGCGTGGTACTGGACCCAGGACCCCGAGGTGGTCCCGTGAGGCCCCACAAGCTCTACGAGTACGACACGGCTCTCGGCCCCCTCCCCCTCCCCCCGGGCTCCACCGGCGAACCTACCGCCCTCGTGCTAATCGAGTGCCCGTACTGCCCGACGATGGTGCCCTGGAACTCCACCGGGGAGTACCGGACCAGCCTCGCAGGCCGCAACCGCCGCACCGTCACCGACGACGACGGCAACGTCCGCCCCCTGTGCCTCTCCTGCTCGTGGGAGATCACCGTGGCCGAACAGGACGCCCGGGAGGCGCGGGAGACCGCGTGGGCCGACTACGAGCGGGACGGGGCATACGAGTGACGACGCCCGAGTACCGCGAGAAGATCAACGCCGAGTTCCCCGAGTACCGCACCATCCACTCCACGCGGATCGAGAAGGCGACCCGCATCCTCATCAACGAGTACCCCCTGGAGTACGACGACCTGCTCCGAACCGGCCCCTCGTGCCAATGGGCGAAGGCCGAGCTGCGCCGCCGACACAACGCGGAGTGGCGGGCCATCCTCGCCACCGTGCCCGGGACCGTGCGGGACGTGCGCCTCGGGCTCACCTTGGAGCGGCTGAAGGAGTGGCCGTGGAACTGACCAGCCACCCCGACCCGCCGTCCTGGTACTTCCAGGTCGCGTGGGACCTGTTCCTCACCGACAACGAGGACGACCTCCGGTCCCTCACCGAAGAAGCCCTCCGGGGCTACGACCACTACGAGCTGGTCCGAGCACTGGCCCTCACCGCCGTCCCCCTCATCGTTGCCCTGCGCGACACGGGCGGCAAGCGCCTGTTCGACAAGCTCGTGGCCGACCACCTGCAAGCGATCAACGAGGCCCTCAACCCCAAGGAGATCCATCCCCATGTCTGACGAGATCCACCCCCGGGCCACCGAGCCCGACAACCTGCCCGCCGCCACCGAGGCCCTTCCCGAGCCGTCCCGAAACTCCGACATCATCTACAACCTGCGACTCCTGTTCGCACAGATGGACGACCGACGGGCCGAACTCGCCAAGGCCGGCGACGTGGAGTCCCTGGCCCACGGTGCGGCCGACGTGGACCTTCTCGCCTCCGAGCTGTCCACCATCAAGAGATCCGCCCAGACCGACATCGCGAAGATCTTCGCTGAGACCGGCGAACACAAGCGAGAGATCCCCAACCTCGGCGTGGTCGAGGTCAAGGGCGGGTTCGACCGCAAGAACTGGAAGTCCCGCGACGTACTCCGAGAGGTCATCTTCCGAGCACTCGTAGACCCCGAGACCGGCGAGTGGTACAACCCCGACGCCGACGCGATCGACGTTGCCAAGACCATCGAGGCCGCGATCGCCAACTGCATCGGCATGACCGGATCGACATCATGGAAGGTCGGGGAGCGGTCGGCCGACGGCACCTACAAGGGCGGGCTCCGCTCGGTCGGCATCCAACCCGAGGACTACTGCGACGAGGTGGAGAAGCCCCGCCTCGCCATCATCCCCAAGCGAAAGGCAACGACATGACCTACCAGACCATCCCCGCCCCACCCCCCATCCCCCGGGCCGGAGGGAGGCCCCGTCTATGGGAGGACCTCGCCACCGCCATCCGTGAGTCCGGTGAGTGGGTCGTCGTCCCCCCCGAGGGGCGATCCACCACCAATGAGTCGCTCATGGTGACGCTCCGCAAGGTCTACTTCCCCGACCACAAGCTCAAGTCCCGCAACGACAAGGCCGGCAACCTCTACGTCAAGCTCGGCCAGCCTAAGGAGACCGCCCGATGACCACCGCCCATGAAGCCTGGAACGACGTGATGCGTGACGTCCGAGAGATCCGCAAGGACGAACGCGCCTCCGGTGGGGGAGCCAACTACAACTTCCGAGGCATCGACGCCGTGATGAACGCGGTCGGCCCCATCTTCCGCGACCACGGCGTCTCCTGCGTCCCGGTGGAGATCAAGAACGTGATGACGCGTGACTTCACCTCCAAGACTGGCACCAGGATGCACGAGGCCATCGTCATCGTGCGTTACCGGGTGACTGGA